>CALXWB010000029.1 GCA_944392225.1 uncultured Alphaproteobacteria bacterium
AGAGAAAAATGCAAAATCTTTTGCATTTTTCCTTAGCGCTCCCTTGCGGGTTCGAATCCCGAACTTGGCTACGTGCAAAAAAAAGCTCTCGATTTCTCGAGAGCTTTTTTTAATGGTGAGCGCGTCGGGATTACGCAACCCCAGTTGCTCGTCGCTTTGGCATCTAAGCTCGGTGCGGTCGCTGCCCGCTTCCTCTCTCGCTAAGATGTTACAAAGAGCTTGCAGAGAAAAATGCAAAATCTTTTGCATTTTTCCTTAGCGCTCCCTTGCGGGTTCGAATCCCGAACTTGGCTACGTGCACAAAAAAGCTCTCGATTTCTCGAGAGCTTTTTTTAATGGTGAGCGCGTCGGGATTCGAACCCGAGACCCTTTGATTAAAAGTCAAATGCTCTACCAGCTGAGCTACGCACCCACAGTTTGTGGCAACGAGGCAATGTATAATAGATAATTTTTTTGAAGTCAATATCAAAATTAAAAAAAACAATTTTTTTTTTTGCAAAAATCGTAGTATATTATTAATATTTATATGTTAATGCTATTCTTAATAGATTGAATATTTATACTGAGGTTGTTCTTATGGTTAATGACGTTATTGCTGAAAAAGAAAAAGAATTCAATATCTTACAGAACGGCGCCGGAGATATTATGATTCTTATTAACGCTCGTCCCGGCGGTGCTGAAAATCCGCGTTTTGTTTTTGACGGCAACAATAGCGCCCTGCTTTATCGTAGCCGCGAAAGCGCCGTCATTCTTGAAAATATTGACCCCGAGGCTAAAACCCCTCTCCAAAGCGTGGACGAGGTCTTGGTTGTGGAACTTGACGGTGAAGAAGTGGCCCGCGAATATACCGCTCCCTTGCGCGTGGTCAAAAAAGCCATTTCAATTTAACTTATAAAAAAAGCGTCGGTTGCCTTGATAAAAACAATATTCACCTGCAGAATCGTAACTATTGTTTTTGGCAACCGACATTTTTTTCATAGCATATTTATTTAATTTTACAATTAATAATTATTTAAATTAACAACTTTTAATCTTTGGTTGTTTATTTTGTTTCTTCTCTGGGTTTGCAACCGCAATAAGTTTGATTATACAGTTCCAGCTCTTTTATCAATGCCATCCTTAACTCTTGCATGCCGTGCTTTCTGCCCTCAATTTCCATATAAGGCATACCTGTTTCCGCCGATGCTTGTTCTGCCGCAGCATTAACTTGCGCCAAGTTTTTATATCTGGACACGCCCAAAACCGATGCCACGTGCGTAAAACCGTTTTCTTTGGCATATTGCATCACGCACTTCAAACGCAAGTGAAAACATATGCTGCAACGCTTGCCCCTTTCCGGCTCATTTTCCAACCCTTGCGTGGCTTGGCACCATTTTTTGTTGTCATATTCCAGCTCAATAAACGGCACATTATATATTTTGCAGACTCGCTCATTTTCTTCTTTTCTTTTGCAATATTCTTCATAGGGCCTGATGTTGGGGTTGTAAAACACAACCGAAAAATCTTTTCCTTCTTCCGAGAGTGTTTTTATCACGGCACAAGAGCAAGGCGCACAACATGAAAGCAAAAGAATTTTTTCTGCCATTTTATTCTCCGACTTAATTATTTTTTATAGGTTTTACTTTATTATTTTTTCTATGAAAGTTGAATATACATATTTAATTTATATTTTTGCAATTGTTTTTGTTGTCTATCTTATAGCAACTTATTTTGTTTTGCACAAAAAATTTGAAGAAAAAAAGCGCAAGGCTTTTCAAAAAATTGATGAAAAACTCCGCTTCGACCTTGATGAAACAATTGCTTTTTTTGAAGATGAAACTTCTTCCAAACTCAGCGAAGAAAAAAAGACCGAACTGCGACTCTTAATCATTCGACGCTTGAAAAAAGAAGAACGCAAAAACAAAGAAGTCATTAAAAAACTTATTCAAGAAGAAATTATTAAACAAGAAAAAGAAAAACGCCAAACCTTGCAAAAAGAGGCCGTGCAAAAAATTGTGGCCGATGTTTTAACAACATTCAGACAAGAGTTCTTCCGAAAAATAAAAAAAGTTATTGCTAATATCAAAAAACCGCAAAAAACAAAAAAAAGTCGAATCCAAGAACAACGCAACAGAGAAGTAGAAGACGAAAACGAAAGAAAAGAAAAAGAGCGTCTGGAAAAAGAACGTTCGGAAAAAGAACGCTCAGAAAAAGAAAAAAGCGAATCGCAAAAACAAAAAGAAACAGACGCTAAAATAAAAGAACTGCGTGAAAAAGAAGAAAAGCTTGAGCAAGAACGCAAGCGCCAAGAAAAAGAACGCAAAAGAAGAGAACTGGAAGAAAAGCAACAGCAAAAACAAAATCAACAAAGCCAGCAAAGTCAGCAAGCCTCAAGATCTGCGGCTCAGGCTGCAGCCTCTTCTCGCGGCGGCAACGGTGGAAGATAAGCTTTAATTTAGATTTTGCAAAGTTTCAGACATCTCAAGCCAAGCATTTTCCGTGTTTTGAATTTCGTTTTGCAAATAAGCATAGTCTTTTTGCAGCGCAATCAACTTTTCTTTTTCCATTTCTTGCGAAAACAAGAGCTCCATTTCTTGCTTTTTTTGCTCTAACTTTTCAAGCTGTTTTTCCAACCTTTTTAAATCTGCATTCAGCTGTTTGATTGCAGCATAATCTTTGCGTTTTTCCGGCTCTTTTTTTTGTGGTTTTTCCTCAATTTTTTTGGCTGTGTTTTTCTCTTTTAACAGCGAGTCTTTATATTCGGCCAAATCTCCGTCATATACTTTGCATTTATGGTCTTTTATCAGCCATAAATCATCTGCCACAAGCTCTACCATATGCAAATCGTGCGTAATTAAAATCACCGCACCTGCGAACCTGTTTAAGGCCTCCAGCAGGACATCGCGCCCTTCAATATCCAAATGGTTGGTCGGCTCGTCCAAAATCAACAAAGCCGGAGACTTTCGGCTCATCACGGCAAAGAGCAAACGAGCCTTTTCTCCCCCTGAAAGTTTTTCTATTTGCGTGGTGGCTTTTTCCTGAGACAAGCCAAAAGCTGCCAAATGTGCTCTTATCTTTGTTTCTGTCATTTCCGGCATCAGCACGCGCATATATTCACAAGCGCTCATATCCAGCGGCAGCTCTTCTGTTTGGTGTTGCGCAAAATAACCCACCTCTAATTTTGATGATTTGATTATCTTGCCTGACATGGGTTGTAAGCGGCCCGATAACAATTTTGCAAAGGTAGATTTGCCGTTGCCGTTGGCTCCAAGCAATGCCACTCTCTCATCATTGCCGATACTCAAGTTTAAGTTTTTCAAAACCACATTATCATCATAACCCACACTGACATCTTCCAATTTTATCAGTGGAGAAGCCAATTTTTGCGGCACTGGAAATTCAAAAGAGCTGGAATATTCTGCTCCCAACGGGGCCAAAACCTCCATTTTTTCCAACATTTTCATACGACTCTGCGCCTGTTTGGCTTTGGTGGCTTTATATCTGAAACGGTCTATAAAAGACTGTAGGTGCTTTCTTTGCTGCTCTTGCTTGGCAATTTGCTTGGACAAGACTTCTCGCTGCAGGCTTCTGGTTGACTGAAAAATATCATAATTGCCGTTATAACTGTTCAGTTTTTTATTTTCAAAATGAATGATATGCGTGCATAAATCATTTAAAATATATCTATCGTGACTAATCAAAAGCAATGTGCCGCGATATTTTTTCAAATGATTTTCCAGCCAAACGCTGGCTTCCAAATCAAGGTGGTTGGTCGGCTCATCCAGAAGCAAAATATCTGACGGACAAAATAACGCTGCAGCCAATGCCAGGCGCATTCTCCAGCCTCCGGAAAACTCTTTTATCGGCCGCAACATATCTTCGTTGCTAAAACCAAGCCCGCTCAAAATGGCTGATGCTCTTGCCTCGGCCGAAGAAGCCCCAATCAGATTCAAACGTTCGTGAATCTCGGCTAAATCTTCTTCCTTGGCCGTTTGCAGGCGGTTTAATAATTCTGCTCGCTCTTTGTCTTGTGACAAAACATATGCCAAAACACCAACCTCAATGTCTTTCATCTCTTGAGCTACGGTGGACACAACGGCACCGCTCGGAAAACTTATTTCTCCAAGCTCGGTTTCTTGTTCGCCAAGCAAAACCTTAAATAAGGTCGATTTGCCGCAACCATTGGGACCAACAATGCCCACTTTCCAGCCATCGGCAATATGTGCCGAGGCATTTTCAAGCAAAGTTTTGTTCCCGATGCGAACCGTGATGTTGTTGATGTCTATCATCTTTTATCCTCTTTTTGATTTTTTTCTTACTAACCTTAAACAGTTTATCTGTCAACCTTCTGATTTTGCTTGCAAGCTTTTGTTTTCATCTTTAATATTTTTATAAACAACATAAAGAAAGGATTTGTGATGAAAAACATTTTTTACTTGGCTTTGTTTTCCGCTCTTGTGTGGCAGACAAATCTTCAGGCGCAAGAACCTAATACTGATGAAATAAAAATCCCGATGGAATATTTGAATATTGATCAGAAATGTTTCAACACGGATATCAACCTTTATAATATTTGTTTGAAAGAAGCTTTTTTGAATATCATTGAACAAAACTTCACTCCCGAACAGCAAGCTGAGCTCAAAGCTCAAGTGGCCGAGGTGGAAACGCAAGTTGCCGAGGCAGAACCTGACTATGATAACCCAGTTAACGATGGTTTGAAAGATAACCCCGTAAAGATAAAAGAATTTAATGCCAAAAATATGAATCTGATTTGGAAAAAACTGTTGGTTGATACCATCAACAGCCTCAATGATGCAAGCCTTGAAGAAATATAAAAAAAAGCCCGTTTTTAACGGGCTTTTTTTATGAGCAAATTTGTTATTGCATGTTAATCAAACTGATTTCAACCCTGCGGTTTTGCTCGCGGCCATATTCCGTGGTGTTCGGTGCAATCGGGTTAGCTGAACCCAAGCCCGATGCATAAATACGTGATGATGCCACACCGCGCAGTTTCAAATATGTGGCTACCGAATTGGCTCTTTCGGCAGAAAGCTTGTTGTTAATGGCTGCCGTGCCCGTGTTATCGGTATAGCCCGTAATCTGAACCTTGGTTTGGTTGAACTCATTTATCACCTTGGCAACCGAATCCAAAACCGGCTTGAAGTTGGATTTGATGTTGGCTTTGTTGGTATCAAAGGTGATGTTTCCCGGCATAATCAACACAATGTTATTGCCGTTTTTTGAAACGCGAACACCCGTGCCCTCCAACTCTTGACGCAGTTTTCTTGCCTGCAAATCCATATAGCCGCCGACACCGGCTCCCGAAACGGCACCGACCCCGGCGCCAATCAAGGCTCCTTTTTCTCCGCCGACCAATGCGCCAATGCCGGCACCTGCCGCTGCGCCGATACCCGTGCCCCATGCGGTTTTTGAGACTTTGCTTTCTCCCGTGTAGGGATCTGTTGCACAAGCGCTTAATAATGACAAGGCAAATATTGCCGACAGTAATTTTTTCATTTCATACTCCATTTAATTTATTTATTTTATATATATGTAATGTTTTTTTGCCGGGATTACAACTCTTTTTTGATAGATGTTATTATTGTCTAAAGGCAGGGTTTTATTTGCTGGTGGGATAATCGGAAATTGAACTTAAGACGTGGGTGATTGAGGCATAATCATTGCTCATACCGTGACCTGCAAGCTTGTGTCCTTCCACTGAGGCAGCCTCTCTGAAATATGACATTAAAAAAAGTCTGGTAGAATAGGTCAAGCCAAGCGCTTCTGACTTTTGAGCCTCAATCATCTCAATCAGATGATTTTTAGAAATATTTTCTATTTTGCAAACTTCGTATAAAGCTTCCCATTCTTTCATACACAATCGCATGCTCGTTCGGCGATTGTTGATTATGATAATTTTATTCATTAACTTGGTCATCATTTATAGCCATTTTAATATACAAGAAATTGTTTATGTTCTTAATTATACAAAACAACTCAAAAAATACAATTAAAAAAAGAAATTTGAGTCAAAATAGTGTACAGCTCAACAAAAAGACTACTTTTACTTACTATGTTATGTATTTTTACATAATACAGACTATTATGATACATATTTTATTATGTATTATGATTTTATTCCTATTTCAGATACACCTAATTTTTTATTTTCAATTTTTGGCACGAATATTGCATATATATTTTTAAAGTTTTTTTATGAGGTTGTTTGTTATGAAAATTTTGAAAAAATTTAATTTTGTCGCCTTTGCCTTGGCTCTTTGCTGGAATTTTGGCTCTGCTCACATGGCCTATGCCTCTTCCAGAATCAAAGATATTGCCGATTTTGAAGGAATCAGAGATAACCAGCTCGTCGGTTATGGCTTGGTTGTCGGCTTGAACGGAACCGGCGATAATATTAAGTCTATTGACTTTGCCAAAGAAAGCATCATTTCTCTGCTTGACCAAATCGGCATCAATGCTCGTGACGGGCAACTCAAATCTAAAAATATTGCCGCCGTTATGGTCACCGCAAACTTGCCCGCTTTTGCCAGACAAGGAAGCCGTATTGACGTGATTGTCAGCGCCATGGGTGATGCTAAAAACCTCCAAGGAGGAACCCTTATTGCCACCCCGCTTTCCGGCGCCGACGGACAGGTTTATGCCGTGGCTCAGGGACAGCTCGCCGTTAATGCCGTTTCTGCACAAGGCGCTAACCAATCTATATTTAAAGGTGTGCCTACTTCAGGAAAAATTCCTAACGGAGCCATTGTGGAAAATGAAATTCCTTTCGTATTGGACGATATGAGCGAAATCAGAATCGCTCTGCGCAACCCAGATTTTACAACTTCTCGCCGCGTTTCCGATGCCATTAATGCAAACTTGGGACTCAATATTGCCAAAGCAACCGACCCCGGAACCGTAACCGTGGATGTGCCGGAAGAATATCAGGGCAAACTGGTTGATCTTATGACCAGAATCGAGCAACTGCAAGTTCAACCCGACCAGCTGGCCAAAGTGGTGATTGATGAAAGCTCGGGCATTGTCGTTATCGGCAAAGACGTTAAAATCAACAAACTGGCCATCGCTCAAGGAAACTTAACCATCAAAATCACCGAGGCTCCGTTTGTTTCTCAGCCCTTGCCTTTCTCTGACGGCGAAACCATTGTCGAAACAGATACTTTTATTGATGTGCAGGAAGATAAAGACTCTAAACTCACCGTCTTGAACACCGGCGTGAGCCTGCAAGAGCTGGTGGACGGCTTGAATGCTTTGGGTGTTACCCCGCGTGACTTAATCAGTATTTTACAGGCGATCAAAGCCAGCGGTGCTTTGCAGGCCGATATTGAGGTGATTTAACATGATTGATGCTTTGATGACATATCCAAACACTGATCTTGCTCTCGGAAACAGCTTTCAACCTAAAGTTTCCGACAAGCAAAAAGACTTGCAAGAAGCCAAAGAAACCGCTCAAGACTTTGAGGCTTTCTTTATGTCGCGTATGATGGAATCTATGTTTGAAGGCATTTCAACCGAGGGAATGTTCGGCGGCGGCCATGCCGAAAAAATTTATCGCTCCATGCTCTTTAATGAATATGGCAAGGTGATGGCTAAAACCGGAAATATCGGTATTTCCGATAGTATTATGGATTCAATCTTAAAAATGCAGGAGGCTCAGAGCAGTAACGCTCTTTGATTTGACCATGGAAAATATTGAACAAATTTCTACCGAAAATATCCGCCAAAAAGTTTCTGACTATCAGAACATTATTAAGGTTTTTGCTGACTTGCTCTCTGCAGAAAACAGCGCTCTGCGCGAGTTTGATATGAACAAGGTCGGTGAACTTTTTGAGAAAAAAGCCCATGTCGTCGGCGTTTATCGCGGCTTGGTTGCTTTCTTTATCAAACACAAAGATTATTTGGACGTTTTGGAAAGAGATGAGAGAACTCACCTTAAAGAAGATACGGCACAATTGGATAAGCTTTTGCAAGAGAATAATCAATTGCTTAAAACCAGAATGCAAACTTCTCAAACGGTGATGGACTCTATTATCTCTTATGCAAAAGCTGCTAACAATGCTAATGCAACTTCTTACGGGTCTCAGGGAAAATATTCTCCCCAAGACAACAGCAAGAATGCCATTGCCATTAATAGAACATTATAAGGAGGACGTGTCATGGCTTTAATACCCGGATTTAACACCACCCTTTCTGGAATGAAAGTTGCTCAGCAACAGCTCAATATCATCAGCAACAATATTGCCAATGCTGATACTCCCGGCTATACCAAAAAATATGCCTCTCAGAATAACCTTGTGCTGGCCGGCGTGAGTAGCGGCGTTTCCCTGAGCAATGTTAAAAGAACCGTTGATGAAAACTTACTCAAAAGCTATCTTTCTTCCAATTCCACAAGCGGAAATTATGCTGCTTCCGATGATTATCTCGGCAAAGTGGAAACCTTGCTCGGAACTCCGACAGGGGATAACTCCATTGCCGCAAATGTCGGAAATTTGCAAGTGGCTTTTGAAACTTTTGCCAATGACGTGACTTCCGCCTCGGCAAAATATTCCTTGCTCAACAGTGCTCAAACCATTAGCTCTCGTTTGAACTCAATTTCTTCAGAAATTCAAAAGCTCAGAGGCGATGCCGACCTTAATATCGCAAGTGCGGTTGAAGAAATTAATGCAAATTTGGATACGCTGCACGAGCTTAATGATAAAATTGTTAAATACAGCATTATGGGATATGACGGAACGGCTAACCTTGAAGATCAGCGTGATGAAATTTTGCGTTCCATCAGCGAAAAAATTGATATCAGCTACTTTGTGCGTGATAACGGATCTCTTGTTTTGCAAACCAAAAGCGGTGTGACTTTGCTTGATGATGAGCCAAATTATCTTTCGCATACCGCCATTTCTCAAGCCGGGCCGACAACTTCTTATGCCGGCGGCGAAATTGCCGGAATTTACGTCAACGGCAAAGATATTACCTCTTCCATCACTGATGGAGAAATTGCCGGCTTGATTGAAATTCGCGATTCAACTTTGCCTTCTTTGCAAGCTCAATTGGACGAGCTGGCCGGCGGTCTTATTGAAGCCATTAACTCGGCTCATAACATGGGAACTTCTTATCCGGCTCCGTCCTCACTTACCGGCAGCCGAAGCTTTATTGACCCCGACAGACAGCAAATCCAGATCCAGGACGGCGATGTGCGCTTCACCATTTATGATGCCAGCGGCAACCAGGTGGCCACCACCAGTTTGGGCGGCAACCTAGGCTTTACGCAGGGAACTTTGTCTGATATGGCAACCGCTATACAAAATTGGATGCAATCTGCCAATGGGCCCAATCTGCCTCAAGCTTCCGTCTCTTTTAACGATGACGGACAACTTGTTATTGATACCGGCGACAGTAATTATTCTTTCACCATTATGGACCAAGAATCTTCTGCCATCGGTTCGGCACAGCAAAATGTTACCATCAATTTTGCACCCAACGGAACAACCAATTTTGATCGCCAATTTTCCGGTTTTTCCAGCTTTTTCGGCATGAATGACTTTTTTGTCTCAAGCAACCCGGAATCGGTGTATGACTCTAAGGTTATTTCTCAAGGCATGAGCTTGGGTCTCAATGAACAAGTGGTCTTGGGTTTTTCTTCTCAAACTTTGGGCTTGAACTTTGCCAGTATTACCGTTAACCCCGGGGATAGCGTGCAAGACATTGTTAACAAAATCAATGAAAACCCTGACCTTAACCAAACCATTAAAGCTTCTCTCGTGCCAAACGGCGACGGTTATATGCTCCGTATTGTCAATACCATGGGAGAATCTATGGAAATTTGTGAAAACCGCCTGAACGGCGACCCTGCTCCGGGATTAATTTCCAAGCTCGGCTTGGCGCCATCAGATGCACTGGCTGCTTCATCCATCAAGGTTAGAGAAGATATTACGTTGAACCCGAACTTGATTGCCGGCGGGGTGCCCGAATTTAACTCTGCTTCAGGTGAATATCAACTGAACCAATCTTCCAATGCCACGGCCATCAAACTGACTGAGATGTTCTCTTCCAGCATGAATTTCGGCCAGGCCGGAACAATCGGTGCCACGCAAACCACACTTGCCAATTATGCCGCAACCTTTGTCGGCAGTATTGCCTCACAAAAAAGCAACTCCGAAAGCAACCTTCAATATCAGCAAGAGCTTTGCTCTTCCATTGAAACAAAGGAGGCCACCATCAGCGGTGTGGATATTGATGAAGAGCTTGGCTATATGATTATGTATCAGCAATCATATGCGGCTAATGCAAAAGCTTTTACCGCTAACAAAGAAATCTTAGACATGTTAATGAATATTATTTAGGAGATGTGTCATGACCAGAGTTCCTACTTATAACAGCTATATGAATATGGTTAACCAAACCCTTAATACAAAATCTTATGTCGATTTGTATAGTTTCCAAGCACAAACAGGATTAAAGTCTCCGACTTATTCCGGCTACGGAATGACGGCTTCGGCCATTGTGGGCAGCGAGGCTGCTTTGGGTGTGGTTTCTAACTTTATGGAAAACAACAAGCTTGTTTCTACCGAAGTGCAATCCATTTCAACTTCTCTTTCCTCTATCAGCGATGCCATCACTGATATGAAAACTTTGCTCACCAACTTCAGCGGTATGGATCTTTCTACCATCACCCCGGATTATACCGGCGGTGAAATTGTGTTCGGCACTAATAATGATGTTTATGTCGGCACAACACTCACCGTTAACGGAACAACTTATACTTTTACCAATGACGGAGATAATACCGGCAACAATATTGACCTTTCTACCCTCACTCCGGGTAGTGAAACTTATGGCCAAGATGTGATGAACGCCTTGAAAGATAAATTGCAGGCAAATGATGCGGAAAATTTTGCCGATTTTACCTTCAATGAGGAAACAGATACTTTTTCTTTTCCGCTTTATACCATTGACGGAGAATCCACTTTGCTCGATGCGCAAGGGGTGACCACCGGTGAACCTCACACTATGGACTCTGACCAGGTTCAAGCTTTGCAAACTTTGCAATCTACCGCTTTTACAACCATGATGGCTTTGACCGATAGCTTGAATATTTCCGTCAACGGCAAATATCTTTTTGGCGGCGGCGTGACCAACCAAGCCCCGGTTAATTTTCCGTTCACAACCTTGGAAGCTTTTCAATCTTACTACGACGGTATTAATATCACTTATCCCACAACCGGCAATGCCAACTTATCTAACTACACGGTTAATGCCAGCCAAACCGGCGATATTGAATTGATTAACAATGGGAGCAACAGCGGCACCATCAAAGCCACAAACGGCAGCTTTTTGAAACAGGCACTCATTGCCAATGCCTCTACCACCGGCGATCTGACTTTTAACAGTGATAAAAACACCATAACAGCCACGGAATATGGAGCTTTTGAAACGCTTAATGCCGGCGATACGCTTGTTATTAATGATGCCGGCGATACACATAACGGCTCTTATGTCATCAAATCTATCTCGGCTGACGGTAAAACAATCACCTTTGAGGAATCAACCCCCATTCGTGCCGATGATACCATTGCTGACGGCGGCGGTGCTACTTTCAGCACATCTTTCCCGGTCGGAACCGTTATCAATATGCAAGGCTTTGATAAAAATATTTCCCCGGAAGTTCAGGTGACCGGCGTGAGTGCTGACGGAACCGAACTTTATGTGACCGTTGATCCGAGCCGTTGGCCCGCTACCAATCAGACCATTGCGGCCTCCAGCAAATGGAGCTTGGAAAGCCAGTCTTATTATCAGGGCGGCGATTTGGCAACCGAAAAAAGAATCAGCGAAAACCAATCTCTGGTTTTGGACGTTACCGCGCAAGATCCCGTTTTTGAACAAATGTTTAGAGCTTTGGGTGTTATTGCTCAAGGAAACTTGGTCGACACACGAAACCCGCTTGAAGGTGATGTCACCGTTGATCCGACCGAAACGCTTAACCGCGTGGAAGAAGCTCTCAACCTCATTCAAGATGCCATCTTCAGCGGCGGCACCAACGCTTCTTCTCAAAACCTTGATCTTTATACCGTTCAGGCAAAAATGGATTCAAATGCCGTTTTGTTGAACAGCGTCAACGAAAACCTGACCCAAGTTGAGCTCAACCTGCAAAACAATGTGGACTCACTTAAAAATGTTGACCAGACCGAAGCTTCCGTTAAGCTGCTGCTTTCCATTAATCAGCTCAATGCATCTTATTCGGTTTTGCAATCGGCCATGAGCACGTCTTTGCTGAACTATCTATAAGTTATAAAGGCACAAAAAAACCCGCTCTTTTGAGCGGGTTTTTTATTTTTTCTATCTTTCTTTTTTGATTGCCTTGATGTTGCGGACATAAGCAATATCCATATCCAATTTTTCAAGCACGACCGGCAAACGTCTTCTCCAGTTGGGATGTAAATCTCTGTCCGTACCGGGAAGATTTTGCCTCTTTTCCACATGCAATATATCTTCCAACTGTGCCAAAAATACCGGGCAACAAGTTTTGGACATGAAGCGATGAACTGCCTCTTCTATCCCTTCAGGATAACTCTCCCCATAAATATAATTGCCTTTGCGCAAATTGTCTTCCGGCCATACGCCGGCAGAATCCAAAGCTTTTAACAACTTCCAACGATCATTCTCGCGCTTTTTATATTCTTGATTTTTTTCTTCTTCACTTCCTATCAGGCCTAACTGATATGAAAGCTCAATATCATATCCAAACCACCACATTCTCAAGGGCGGCATATCGTGTGTACCAACAGATACAAAAGCACGGCTTGGATAAGCTTCGGGAGCCTTAAAGTCACCCCAACCGCAGTCATATCTTTCTGACCAAAGGACACTCAAAGAATAAATATTTTTTTCTTCCAAAGCCTCCAAGAAACCATCCGGCACATTGCCGATGCTTTCGCCAACCACTGAACATTTGTTCAAAACACTTTCCAGCGCCACAATGTTCAACATATCTTTGAAGTTGTAATAAATGTAAGTGCCGCCTTCCATTTTTTCCGGCAACAAGAACAAGCGCATCAGGCTCATGACATGGTCAATGCGCAGCGCGCCCGAATTGTGCATATTGGCACGCAAGATTTTGATGAACGGACGATAGGCATCTTCTTTCAAAGCTTGCGGCAAAAAGGCACCCAAACACCATCTTTGTCCGGCCGGGAAAAAGGCATCCGGCGGAGCGCCAGCACCGGCATCTTTGAAGAACAATTCCGGCTCGCTCCATACCTCAGCACTGTTTTGGTCAACGCCGACCGCTAAATCTCGATATAAACCGATTTTCATGCCGGAGCGGACAACCGCATCATGCGCCAGCTCAAACTGTCTTGAAGCTTCAAACTGCATAAACTTGAAGAAATTTACCTCATCCAAATTTTCAGAAATATATTTCTTAACCCCCAAAGAATTTGGTGTTCTGTATTCTTCCGGCCAATTTTTCCAGCTGTTGCCGTATTCTTTGTTATAATGATGATACAAGCTCTGAAAAGCAGCCACGCGCTCAAGTTCGGCACCTTCTTTGGCAACATAGCGCTCAAAATCTTTATATCTGGCCGATGATGTATTTTCCTTAAAACGGTTGTAGCATTTTTTCAGCATTTTGACTTTAAGCGGATATATATGCTCGTATTGAACCAGTTCACTATGCCGAAACTCATTAATATCATCTTGAATCTCAGCTATGTCCTCGGCCTTGAACTCGGGCACGGCTTCAATATCAATATATATCGGGTTTAAGTATATGCGGCTGATGGACTGATACGGGCTGGCGTTTTCCGGATAATCATGACACAAGACATTAAGCGGATTGAGCCCGATGATATCTGCGCCGGATGCCGCTGCCAACTTAACCAGATTGCGCAAATCCGTAAAATCACCGACACCCCAGTTGCGCTCACTCTTAAGCGAATAAAGCTGAACGGCAAAACCCCAGGTCTTTTTATCCAGCGCTTCATTTTGCCAACATTTTTTCGGTGCAACGGCCAAGGTCGTTTTATAGTGCTTTGCACCGGCCTGGACTTCAACATCATAATAGCCGATTTCTATGGCACTTTTTACCTCAAACAGCAAACGCACATATTTTGTTTTGCCAATCAATTGATATTCTTGATTGTTGACAACATCAAAAGACACAGGTTCTACTATTTTATTTTCTTTGTGGCTCAAATGCAGGGCAAAATTTTCATTTTCCAGTTCTGCCGGAATGATTAAATCAAAACTGACGTTACCATCTTCAACCACATATATTTTTTCCAAAGACTGTTGCCAGCGGCGTTTGTCAAAGGCAGATATTGAGGCTTTTATCTCTTCTTCCGAACCGGCTTTATAGCCCATTCTTTCAGCAAAAAAGGACACCAGTTTTTCATCAACCTCATATTCTTTGCGATTTTTTCCGGCATCTAAAAACTTGGTA
>CALXWB010000030.1 GCA_944392225.1 uncultured Alphaproteobacteria bacterium
AAGTGTCCATACCAAGCAAAGGTCATGAAAATGTTGGAGATGGTTAGTAAAATTACGGGATAAAATTGTCTCATTTTCTTTCTCTTACAGGTTATTTTGTTCCAAATCTAAAAGTTTTTGTTTTATATTCAACCCACCGGCAAAACCGATCAATTTTCCATTGCACCCGATAACGCGGTGGCAGGGAATGATTATCATTATCGGGTTTTTATTATTGGCCATGCCGACAGCGCGGTAAGCTTGCGGGTGATTTATTGCCAGGGCAATGTCTTTGTAGCTTGCTGTCTCCCCGTAGGGGATTTTTTGCAGGGCTTGCCAGACTTTTTGTTGAAAAAGTGTGCCTTGGGGAGACAGAGGCAGGTTAAAAACTTTTCTTTGGCCTTCAAAATATTCTTCCAGCTGGCGTTTGGCTTTTTTGAGCAAGGGGCTTGGTTCTTTCGTTTCTTGCGTTTCTCCGAGCCGGCATTCTACAATATAACCCTTGTCTTCCGCGAGCGTGATTTTGCCTATCGGCGTGGTAAAACAGGTTGTTGTGCTCATCTCATTCCTGTATAAAATTTAAGACATGGCTGGCTTTGGCAATCTCGGTGGAGACTTTGTTGCTCTCTTCTTTCAGCTCCATGTTCTCAAAAACGTATAACGCATCGTGAAAATATTCCAAAGCTTCTTCAATCAAAGAAGTGTCGGAATTGTTTTTGCCAAGGCGATAATAAATTTCGCCGATGCTGTCTTGAATATAGGCCCATTCCAACGGCTCTTTTTTCTCGGTAATGACCTTTTGTCTGTTTTTGTAGCTTGCTATGGCTAATTCTGAAATGTCTTCACTGTTGCTCAAACTGCCAAGCAAAGACAATTTGTGCCCAAGCTCTCCTTGAATGTTGGCCCAAAACTCCGGGAAAAGGGCATAGGTATATATTTTTTCGGCTTCGCGAAGCTGGAAAACACAGTCTCGCAAAGCTTGGATATCTTCTTTTTGAACCCAATATTTGTAAAAAAGTTGAGATAATTTGTAGGATATGTATCCATAATCATATGGATAGGTATATTTTGTTAAATATTTTTGCGCTTGCCTAAAGTAGCTGATGGCATTTTTTAAGTGATTTATCGGGCGTTTGGGCGAATATTCTTCCGAGGCATTGTATAATTGCCCTAAGTGATTGTAGATGCAGCCTAAATGTATGGGGTTTTTGATTAAATTTTGGTGCTTTAAGGCCGTGTCAAACAGGTTCTTGACAATTTTATAGTCGGCACCATCTCCGCGATCATAGGCATAGCTCAGATAAATTATACCCAAAATATTCATCACATAGGGCAGATATTCTATCGAGAGGGTTTTGGCTGAGTTGTCTCTTGATAAAATGTTGATGACCTTTTTTAACAGATATTTTTTTTGGATTTGCGCTTCTTTATTCGTGGGGTTGATGGCACTGATGCAGGCTCCGTATATCAGATTGCTCAGCGCGGAAGGAAAATCCTCGCCGTTTTCTGCCATATGCGCCGGAATGTAAAAACTGTCTATCAATGAGATAAAGGCATTGTCATCTTTTTCATATTGTTTGCCGTTTTGAAAATTGATGCGGATTTTTTCTCCTTCCCGATAGCCCCAAATCAAAACATCGGCATGAGTGCGATCAATTATCTCTTGACCTTTATCTATCAGGTCAAACAAGGTGCGGCTGTCAAGGTTTAAAAAATGTTTGGAAAAAGGATCATCAAAATAAACAACATTGAGCCCGGCTTGCTGTTGCAGCTTGCGCGTTATTATCTCACCGCTGTGGCTTTCTACATTGTCTGAAAACTCTATGACCACAACTTTGAACTTGATAAGGTCGTTAAAATGAAGCTCGGCTTCGGTTTCTTTTTCTTGCTCCGAAGAAGAGAAAAACAACTTTTTTATTTGTTCTATAAAACTCATCCTACTCTCGACCTATTTCATTTTTTATTTTGCTGATGCCGTCTATCAGGTTTTTGTTAAGCTCTTTCAAGCTTGGTTGCGGCGTTTGCCAATTTTGCAATTTGTTCAAAAACCAACCGGCCAAAACAAGAGATATTATCGGCAAAGAAACCATGTTGGAAATATATACCTGAAAACAGCTCAAAATGATGAAAATGACCAATATCTTCATGACGGAAAAACAAACATTTTCTTGCGACAAGCCGGAAAGATTGGCTTGATAATAAACGGTGTTTCCGGTTAAATCGGCATATTTTTCTCTTAAGCTTATTTTCTTTATGCCGGCGGTGAAAAGCTCTGCTATGTATAATGACAAAAGAATGACAAAGCATGGGGATAAATTTTCCGTGCCGCCAAAACAACATACCCAACCCAAGATAAAGCCATAGGCTTGGCAAGCTTGTTTGCTGATTTTTATTTTTGCCGGAAACCAGTTAAAAATCATGAAACTGCTGTTGGTTGCAACCAAACTTAAACCGACAAAACCATAAAATATCGGGCCGGCATTTAAAAGTGCTATTGCAAACAAACCCAAACCAAACATTAAAGTATATGATGGAAAAATGCCTTCTATGCCGTTGATAATGTAATAAAAATATGAAAGGACAAACCAAAAGAGCATGAGACATATTCTGTCTGCCCAGAGCGGCAACAGGCCTTTTAATAAAAGATAATCTGTCGGCAAAAGCAAGCTTGAGAGAACAATACTGAATATTAGGGCCGGAAGCATATATTTTGCCGTGTTTTTGAACAGGCTTAATGCATAAATTATGCCGCCTAAGGTTAGGGGGATAAATACTTCATAAAAGCTCAAATCAAAAATAAAGTCATTTTCTATGGGGCTGATGGCATAAGATATCAAAAAGAAAAGATACAAAGAAACATATATCGGGGCAAAGGCCAGTCCTTTTTGCAAAAGCTCATCGGTTAAAAGATTTTTTTTCTGAGTATATATATAAAGCCCAAAAAAGCTTGTCATAAAGCAAAATATGAATATACATGCCGCCGGCAAAAGTTGCTCCGTCATCTTTTATGCTCCATCCTATATTGTTCTTAACTTTATAGTTTATTTTCCTTTTTTCTGCAAGAAAGATTGTCGGTTATTCTATCATTATTTATTTTTTGAGTAAGTCATCATAGTTTTGTTTAATGAGCTGGTTGATTTTGGAAATTTTGCATTTGTATAAATGCGATTTCTGGCTCAGAGTGTTGTATAATCTATCCAAAATGAAAGCCGTTTCGGTTTTGCTGATTTCGTTGTTCTTATAATAAAAGCCTTTAGGCGTTTCTAAAAACCGACGAATGATATTTTCGGCAGAAAGTTTGACTTTTTCATGCTTTGCCAGCGTGATGATTTCTTTGATGGCTTGCATTAAATCTGTTTTGGTGTCATCTGCTTTTAAAAGCTCGGCAATATGTTGTTTGGGCCTTGAGGCCAGATAGCCGATGATTGGTTCGGCATTGTTTTGCCAAAAGTTGAGAGTGTCATTCCCCTGGCAGGTGCAGCTAAAACCCAGCCCGGTGAGCAACTCTTGGCTCGGGTGCGGTTGATTGTTTTTTTCGGTAACCGAAAGCGTGATTTTAGGCTCCGGCCCGCAAAGGCTCAAGGTTGCACCGCTCAAATATAAATAGCCGTTGAAATATGCTTTGCAAAAATTTGTTCCAAACAGGGGACGAAGCAGTTTTAAGTTTTCTATCTGATTGAAACAAATAATCGGGGTGTTGGGGTATTTGGTGCTTGGCAGCAAAGATAAGTTTGCTCGCAGATTGTGTTGCTCCGAGGCGATGATGATGAGCTGCGGTTCTTCTTTTATCCGAGAAACAAGCTGGAGCAAGAGAGTTTGTTTTTGTAGGCTATATTCTTCCTTAAACGTGATTTCTTTTTCTTTTTTTGCGGTTGCCTCAGAAGTCAAAAGCAGGGCCTTGTGCCCCAAAATTGTGAGCTTGGCGGTAAAATATTGCGCTAAGGCGCCGTCTCCGAGAATGTAAATCGGCTTGTCTTCATTGTTTGCTTGTATGGGGTTTTCAACGGCTTTTTTCTTGAAAAACATCATCAATTCTCTTTTCTTAATTTGGCAACGAAAAAGGCATCTATCCCGCCAAAGGCGTTTAGGTGTTGCGGCAGAGTGCGGATATAACCTTCTTTTGTGATGATTTCTTGGAGACGATCATCGCCGCAAAGCTCTTCCGAGGTGATGGGAACGACTTTGAATGTCGGGTTGTTTTGCAAAAAGTTTGCTATTTGTGCTTCTCCTTCCAGTTTGGAGATGGAGCAGGTGCAATAAACCAAAATGCCATTTTTGGCAATGACTTTGTTTATGTTGCTTAAAATTTCTTTTTGCAGTTCGGCTTGTCTTTCCACATCTTTTAGACGTTTGATGTAGACCAGCTCCGGGTGGCGGCGAATCGTGCCGGTGGCAGAGCAGGGCGCATCCAGCAAAACCACATCAAAGGGGATGCCTTGAAAGTTTTGAATATAGTCTTTGGCATCGGCACAAATGATATCGGCAGAAAAGTTCAATCTTTTTAAGTTTTCTTTTAAGGTTTCCAACCTTTTTTCCGAGATATCCAACGCGGTTACCTTGGCGCCCATATTTAACAATTGAGCGGTTTTTCCGCCGGGTGCCGCGCACATGTCCAAAACTCTTTTGTCTTTGATGTCGGTAAGGGTTTTGACAGCCAAAGCTGCCGAAAAATCCTGCACCCACCATTGGCCTTCCTTATATCCCGAAAGATCTGTGATTTTGCCGCTGTTTTTCAGACGTAGGCTGCCGCCGGGTAAAATTTCTCCGCCGAGAGTTTGTTGCCAAGTTTGCGGGTCTTTTTTGACCGTGATGTCCAGTTTGGGTTCTAGCATGGCGGCCGCTTGAATTTTTTGCATGGTCTTTTTGCCATAATCTTGGTTCAAAATGTGGAAAAATTCGGGTGGAAAAAATTCGCCTTTGTCTTCTTTTTTTAAGGTTTCTTTTTGTTTGCAAATATTGCGCAAAACGGCATTGACAAAGCCTGCCACATATTTGTCGGCCAAGTGTTTGGTTATCTCAACATAGGAGTTGATAACGGCATAATCCGGCGTGTCTAAATATAAAATTTCAGCGGTTCCCAAATAAAGCGCATATTTTCCATAAACCGCAGTGGCCGGCAGCTTTTTCTTTACAAACTTTTTTAAAATCTTTTTAATGAAAATTAAATGTCGGAAGCTTGTTAAAATCAGCATGTTGATAAAACCCGAATCTTGAGACGATAATGTTTGATTCTGGGTTTTTACCTCGCTGAAGAAAACTTTGTTTTCCAAAGTTTCTTTGATCATTTTGATGGCTATTTCGCGCGGTTCGGTCATTTTGCTCCCGTAATTTTTATTGAACTTGTTTTTCGTCCGCTATTTTAGTGAATGTTTTGCATTAAGTCTATTGTGTTTTTTATAAAATTATTATACCGTTAATTAATTTTTGAAAAAAAATGAGGATTTTTGTGATGAAAAAGATTGTTGCGCTTGTTTTTCTGCTGCCTTTTATTCTGGGAAGCTGTTCATATCTTTCTAAAATTAACCCCTGGGCGGAAGAAAAAACACAAGAACAGATAAGCGAATCTAAGGTTAATCTTTTTTTGTGGCAAGCCTCGCTCAACAAATTGGGCTTTATGCCCATTCAAGAAAAAAATCAAGATAAAGGCGAGATTGTAACCGATTGGTATGCCAGAAACAAAAACTGCAATGAGCAATTTAAGGTGGTGGTTCATGTGCTTTCCAAAGAGCTGCGCTCCGATGCCGTGAAAGTGCAGGCTTATAAAAGAATGAAAGTTGCCGGACAATGGCAAGAGCAGCAAACCGCCCCGCAAATCCAACAGGTTATTGAACTTTCTATTTTGAAAGAAGCCAGAAAACTCTATCAACAAAGTTTTAATCAATAAAAATAAAATAAGGTAATATTGTAATGTGTGAAAATTGTGACAGATATAACGGAAAAAGCTTTGAAGACTGGTCTAAAGAATGGAAACTGGAAGACCGCTATAATTTCAAAGCCATTGAAAAAAAGTGGCAGTCCATTTGGGATAAGGAAAAAGCCTATAAGGTAGAAATTGATAAAAATAAGGAAAAATATTATGTCTTGGTGGAGTTTCCTTATCCGTCAGGTGCCGGTTTGCACGTGGGACACCCGCGCTCTTATACCGCCCTTGACGTGGTGGCCAGAAAAAAACGTATGCAGGGTTTTAATGTTTTATACCCGATGGGTTTTGATGCTTTCGGTCTGCCGGCCGAAAATTATGCCATTAAAACCGGGGTGCATCCTGCCATTTCGACCAAAGCCAATATTGAAAACTTTACCCGCCAGTTGAAGTCTTTGGGCTTTAGCTTTGACTGGGATAGATGCATTTCTACTTGTGATCCAGAATATTATAAATGGACACAATGGATGTTTATCAAGTTCTTTGAAAAAGGCTTGGCTTATAAAGATAAAATCGCTATCAACTGGTGCCCAAGCTGTAAGGTCGGTCTGGCCAATGAAGAAGTGGTTAACGGTTGTTGCGAACGCTGCGGGGCACAAGTTGTGCGCAGAAACAAAGAGCAATGGATGATTGCCATTACCAAATATGCCGACAGGTTGATTAATGATTTGAAAGATGTTGATTTTATTGACCGTGTGAAATCACAACAAATCAATTGGATCGGACGTTCTGAGGGTGCCGAGCTTGATTTTGGCTTGACCGACAAAAACGGCGAATCGTTAAACCGCAAGCTCAAAGTCTTTACCACACGCCCGGATACGGCTTTCGGCGTGACCTATATGGTTATGGCGCCGGAGCATAAGTTTGTTGCCGAGCTGATGGATAAGTTTGAAAATGCCGCCGAGGTTCAAGCCTATGTTGATGAAACCGCTAAAAAGTCTGACCTGCAACGCACGATGACCGATAGCAAGACCGGCGTGGAACTCAAAGGAATCAAGGCAAAAAACCCCTATACCGGCGATTTAATCCCGATTTTTATTTCCGATTATGTTTTAACCGGCTATGGCACAGGCGCCATTATGGCCGTGCCGGCGCATGACCAACGCGACTATGACTTTGCTAAAGCGTTCAATCTGCCGATTGTGCAAGTTTTGGATGGCGGAGATATTTCTGAAAAAGCTTTTGAAGAAGACGGTCCGCATATCAACTCCGGCTTCTTGAACGGTATGAACAAAACCGATGCCATGAAAGCCGCCACGGACTATGCGGTTAAAAACGGTTTCGGACAAGCAAAAGTCAATTTCAAACTGCGTGACTGGGTCTTCTCGCGTCAACGCTACTGGGGCGAGCCTATCCCAATGGTCTATTGTGAAAAATGCGGTTGGCAACCTATCCCTGAATCTGAGTTGCCGTTAACCTTGCCCGAGGTGCCGGATTATCACCCCAATGATGAAGGCGAATCGCCTCTTTCCAAAGCCGGTGATTGGCTCAAGGCAAAATGCCCGAAATGCGGCGGTCCGGCCCGAAGAGAAACCGATACCATGCCGAACTGGGCCGGCTCTTCTTGGTATTTCTTGCGCTATTGTGATCCGCATAATTCAAAAGAGTTTGCCTCTAAAGAAGCGCTGGAATATTGGATGCCGGTTGATTGGTATAACGGTGGTATGGAGCACACCACATTGCACTTGCTCTACTCTCGTTTCTGGCACAAATTCCTCTATGATTGCGGTTTGGTGCCAACCAGCGAGCCTTACAAAAAACGCACGTCTCATGGTATGATTTTGGCTGAAAACGGCGAGAAAATGTCAAAATCACGCGGCAATGTCATCAACCCCGATGAGATTGTGGATGCTTATGGTGCCGATACCTTCCGTCTCTATGAAATGTTTATCGGACCGTTTGACCAAGTGGCCATGTGGTCAGAAGAAAGCTTGATGGGCGTTTATCGTTTTGTGAACAAAGTTTATGGCTTGTTCAAAAAAGTGGCTCATATTCAGCCTAATGAAAAAGATTTACGAGCCATGCACAAATGCATTTTGGAAGTGACTGACCGTATTGACCAAATGAAGTTCAATACTGCCGTTTCTTCTTTGATGGAATATGTCAACTATATGAGCTCAATGGAAAAAATCCCTGAAGAAATGTATTTGACTTTGCTCAAATTGCTTTCTCCGTTCACCCCGCACTTAGCGGAAGAAATGTGGGCACGTATGGGTAAAACAACCTTGATTGTTGCCGAGGCTTGGCCCAAAGGTGACCCGAAGTTGGCACAAGAAAATGAGGTGACCATTGCCGTGCAAATTTGCGGCAAGGTTCGCGGCACTATCACCCTGCCGAAAGATGCCCCGCGTGCCGATGTGGAAGCTGCAGCTTTGGCCGTTGAAAATGTGAAACGCCAACTTGAAGGCAAAGAGATTAAGAAGATTATTGTGGTGCCGAACAAAATCTGCAATATCGTGGCTTAATCTTGAAAATCTTGTTTCGAGAAAAAACGCGCTAAAAAAGCGCGTTTTTTTTCTTGCATTTGGAAAAAATCGTTGCCTTGCTCTATATTTATGCTAAAGTTGGCTTAAGTTTGACATTAAGGGTTTTTATCATGAAAAAAATTTTGGTTTTGTTCTTGTTGGTCTTTGTTGCGGCTTGTGGTTTTGAGCCGCTTTATGTGCAAAAAAAACAAGACAGCTTGTGGTATTTCGGTGGCGAATTTGATACTTCTATTTCTGCTGAAATGGCAAAAATCAAGGTTCAAACCATTGCCGATCGTTTTGGGCAACAGCTCAGAAACGACCTTTTGGATATGATAACCCCTTTGGGTGTGCCCAGAAACCCGACTTATCGTTTGGTGGTGGATGTGGAGCCTATTGAAATTACGCAACAGGCCATGCGCGATGATATTACCGCAACACGTGAACGTGTCAGATATAAGGTGGAATATCAGTTGCTTAATGCCGAAACCAGTGAGATTTTGGTTAAAGGGGATAGTATTGCTTATGTCAGCTATGATATTATGGCTAACCCTTATTCAACCACATTTGCCAAGAAAAAAACCGAAACCGATGCGGCAAAAATTATTGCCAATGATATCACACTCCGCCTCGGGGCTTATTTCCACTCACGCTTTAAGAAAGGCAATCTGCAGTGATTTTTAAAGCCGCACAAATCGAAAAATATTGCAAAAAGCCTGATGATAATATCCATGCGTTTTTAGTTTATGGTGCCAATGACGGCTTGGTTAATGACTATCTTAAAAAGCTTGTGCAAACCGTATCTCAAGATTTGTATGATCCGTTTGCCGTGGTGTATTTCAATTGGGCGGAGGTGCAAAGCGATATCGGCAATTTGTTTGCTGAATATTCCGCACAATCTCTGATGGGTGGTAAACGCGCCATTGTGCTTAAAGATGCCGATAATAATTTAACCAAACAGCTTAAAATTTTGCTGGAAAAACCAAACCCCGATGTGCTTTTGATTGTTACAGCGGCTAATTTGACCAAAAAGGCTTCTTTGTTGTCTTTGGCGGAAGAAAGAGATGATATGGCTGCGGTGGCCTGCTATGAAGATCGCGATGAAAGCATCTTTTCAACTGCAAAAAACATGTTTTCCGAAAACGGTTTGACTATTAATAACGAGGCTTTACAACTCCTTTGTTCTCGCCTTTCCAATGACAGAAAAATCAATTTATCGGAAATTGAAAAGCTGATTACTTATATGGGGAGCGAAAAAAATGTGCGCCTTGAAGATATTAGAAATTGTATCAGTGATCAATCGGCCTCCAGTTCTGATGATGTGTGCTATTATGCGGCAAACGGACAAACCGAAAAAGCCCTGAAATCTTTTCAAAAGCTGATTCAAGAAGGTAATGAGGCCATTTCCGTTATTCGTTCTTTGACTTATCATTTTAACAAAATTTTGACCGTCAAATCTTATATGGAAAAAGGCGATGCGCTGGATAAAGCGGTTTTCAAATTGGTGCCAAAAATTATTTTCTTCCGCGAATCGAGCTTCAAACGCCAAGTTTCCATTTGGCCCAGAGAAAGAATATTCTCAGTATTGGAACTCCTTTATAAGGCAGAAAAAGAGTGCAAAACAACCAATATGCCGGTTGAAGAAATTGTTTCTTATACGTTGATGCAAATTTCTTCTGCGGCGGCAAAACTCTCCAAAGTTGCTTAAAAAAAAAGAAAGCCGGGTTTTTTTTGATACCCGGCTTTGCTTTAGGAGAAGAAAACTTAAATTTTAGTTTTCTCCTTTGGGGGCAAAAATCAGCCACAAGGCAGACAGGCCAACCAAGGTATATACCACATTGGCCAGCAAGCCCACACCTAACAATGCGGCTACCAAGTCAAAATTTGCAACACCGACCAAACCCCAGTTCAAAGCACCAATCAGGGTTAAAACATAGGCAATTTTTCTTATAATACTCATCTTTTTTTCCTTATAAAAAAGTGTTTATTGTTTCAAACATTTTTGATATATATGCTGATATTGTTTTTTCAACGGGATAAAAAAATGTATAGTGAAAAATTTCAAAAATTTATTGATGTTTGGGCAAATGAATATGCCATGGAAAAAAGCATTGATGAAAAAGTTTGTGCCGATAAAGACGGAAATCCGCTGCCGTGGTATACGTTTCCGGCAATAGAATATCTTAGCCAATTTGATTATCGAGATAAAAAAATTTTTGAATTTGGTTGCGGATATTCTTCAGCTTTTTGGGCAGAACGGGCTGCTCATGTTACTTCCATTGAAGACAATCAAGCTTATTTTGAACGCTGGAAAAAAGAGTTTGCTTTTGCCAATTTGGATATTTTCTGGCGTGATGAAGGTGAAATTTATGAAAAAGCCATTTTTGAGAATGATACAAAGTATGATGTGATTGTGATTGATGGCAAACGCCGCGAAAAATGTGCCGAGGCTGCCGTGCAAAAATTGGCTGATGGGGGAATGATCATTCTGGATGATAGTGATAGAATTAATACCAGTGCCGAATATGTTCAAGCTGTGGAAATTTTGAAAGGAGCCAAGCTCTTACAAGTGGATTTTTATGGTTTTTGCCCGATGAATAATTATACCAAAACAACTTCCATATTCTTTGCCAGAGATTTTGATTTTAAGTCACTATATAAAGTTCAGCCAATCAATGGTATCGGCAATTTGTGGAGTATGGGCAGACGCGCCAGAAAAGACTTTTTCAAAAAATTTGCCTAGAAATTAAGACACATCAATCAGATGTGATTGGTGTGTCTTAAAATGTGTTGATTACTCAGCTTCTTCAGAAATTTCCGGCGCTCTTTTCATCTGGATAGCAAGAAAGGCAAAAGAAGCGATGATAAGACCGATCACATAGGGCCTGGTTATGTCATTAATAAGACCATAGCAAAACCCTGCGCCGCAGATTAATGATGAAATTAAGATAACTGCGGGAATGAATGAGTAATTTTTTTTCATAGGCATAATTTTTAAAGGTTAATAATAGGGTTTTCATAATATTTTACTATGAAAGAGGATAGGCTAATTTATTGGTGCTGGCAATATAAATTTATGCACTTAAAGAAAAAATCTCATATCTTAGCTCATTTAAGCCTAGTTTCTTTTCTGAGCTGGTGGCTAAAACACTAACATAGGCTGCTGCGTGTTCTTTGATTATCTTCCGGGTTTCGGTCAAAACTTTTTCCAGTGCCTTAGAGCTTATTTTATCCGTTTTGGTTAAAACAATTTGATAGGTTACAGCGGCCTTATCCAGCATTTCCATAATTTCTAAATCCACCTTTTTAATGCCGTGGCGCGAATCGATTAATACAAAAACGCGTTTTAAGTTTACTCTTCCCTGCAGATAAGCAAAAATGAGCTTTTGCCACTGTTTGACCATGTTTTCGGGGGCTTGAGCATAACCATAACCGGGGAGGTCGACGATATATATTTTATCAGCCAAATTAAAATAATTTAACTGTTGCGTGCGACCGGGGGTGTTTGAGGTTTTGGCCAGTCCTTTTTTCCCGGTTAAGGCATTAATAATGCTGGATTTTCCAACGTTTGAACGTCCGGCAAAGGCTATCTCAGGCATCTCTGATAGCGGGAGTTGCTCAAGTTTAGCCACCCCGAGAACAAATTCGCAAGGTTGCTTGAAAAAAGCTTCCGCCTCTTTGAGTTTTTCTTGTGAATATTCCGGGGTGGCAAAGTCCATTATTTTACTCCGTTTTTGCGCATGATGGCTTTTTGTTGCAAGATGGAGAGAATGTTACTGAAACTCCAATAAATGACCAAACCGGCGGCAAAATGGCCGAGCATGAACATGAAAATAAGCGGTAACAGCATAAACATGCGTGCTTGGTCTTTGTTGGTGGGTGCCGGGTTGAGCTTTTGTTGAATATACATGGTGATGCCCATGATAATCGGCCAAATACCAATATCCAAAAAGCCGGGAACGGGAAAATGAATAATCTTGGAAATGGTTAGCGGGTCAGGGGCAGACAAGTCTTTAATCCAACCGATGAAAGGGGCATGACGAATCTCTATGGAAATGTTCAATACTTTATACAAAGAGAAAAACACCGGAATTTGAATCAGCATCGGCAAGCAACCGGCTGCCGGGTTGATTTTTTCTTTGCGATAGAGCAGCATGGTCTCTTGTTGCAATTTCATCTTATCTTCACCATAGCGCTCTTGCAGCTCTTTGATTTTGGGTTGCAACTTTTTCATTTTGGACATGCTGTCAAAAGATTTGCTGGCAATCGGATACATAACCAAGCGCAGCAAGGCGGCAAAGAGTAAAATTGCCCAGCCCATGTTGCCGATGATGTGGTAGAAAAAGTCTAAAATATAGAAGAAAGGTTTGGTCAAGAAATAATACCAACCAAAGTCCACCGCTAAATCAAATTTTTCAATGTTGAATTGTTTGGTGTAGGTGTCCAAGAGTTTGATCTCTTTGGCACCGGCAAACATTTTCAAGTCAACCGAGCCAACCGAACCGTTTTCAATTTTTTGTTCGGCGCCGACAAAGTCTGTTTGATAGCTGTTTTCATTGATTTTGCTGAATTTGATTTTGCTTTCACTATTCTTATCTAATATAAAAGCTGAGAACCAATAGTGATCAGAAAAACCGGCCCAGCCGCCGTTGGTTTTATATTCTTCTTTTTCTCCTTTTTCCAGGTCTTTATATTTGATTTCTTCTAAAGAAGAATCTACCACGCCGATCATTCCCTCATGAATGATGGTGCTGGCGGCAGTTTTGCTGTTGTTTGTTCTTTTAATCAAACCATAGGGATATAAACTGATTGTTCGGCCGGAGTTGTTTTCCACATCTTGTTCCAGTGTGAACATATAATGCTCGTCAACCGAGATTTTTCTGATGAAACGCAGGCCTTGACCGTTGCTCCATTCCAAAACAATCGGTGATTGCGGGGTGAGCTCTTTACCTTTAACATTCCAAACCGTGTTGCTGTTTGGCAGTTTGAGATTTTTGTCTGCAGAAAGCCAGCCAAATTCGGCATAATAAGCATTATCGGTTTTGGCCGGGGCAAAAAGTTCAACATCTTCACTGTCGGCAGCCAAAGTTTGTTTGTATTTATCCAGATAAAGCTCATCAAAACGGCCGCCTTTAACGCGGATGCTGCCCAAAAGCGACGGCGTTTTTATCTGAATGCGCCTATCTTGTGCCAAAGCAACATTCTTATCCATGGTTTCATCAAAGACAACGGCATCTGTTTTGTTGCCGGTGTCTGTTTCAACGCTTTCTTCAATTTGCGGCACAGGTTGCGTTTGTTTAACCTGCTCTTTGGGAAAAAGCAAATTGGTTATAAAAATCACGATAATTGACGCGATAACAGCAAGGTATAGGCCTTTTACATCATCTTTCATTTTTTTAAACTTCCTTTAATTAACGTCATGCTTGGAAATTTTTTCCTCGTGTACCTTCAAATGTACACGTCGTCAAAAACTTCCGTCGCAGCACGTCAATTAAAGAAAGTTTAACCGGCGCGCGGCGAATAAGCGTCATGCTTGGAAATTTTTTCCTCGTGTACCTTCAAATGTACACGTCGTCAAAAACTTCCGTCGCAGCACGTCAAT
>CALXWB010000031.1 GCA_944392225.1 uncultured Alphaproteobacteria bacterium
GTCGCCCCTTCCATTTTGATTATGATGACTTCTTTCACGCGGTTGATTGTTGTTTTTTCGCTCACACGCAGTGCTTTAGCCACCAACTCCACCCCGCCCAACATGGTGCTGATACCTTTGGCTTTGTTTTTGAGCCTGTTCATCATGGCACCCACTTTTGAAAAAGCCTGGGATGAAGGTCTGGAGCCCATGTTTGAAGAAAAGTTAGACACCATGGAAGGGTTGGAAAAAGCCGCCGTTCCGTTTAAAGAATTCATGGTCAAAAACACTCGTGAAAAAGACCTGTTATTGTTCCAAAACTTAAGCAAAGAAAAACCCAAAACCGTGCAAGAAACCCCGTTGAAAATTGCCGTTCCGGCCTTTATGATCAGCGAACTCAGACGTGCTTTTGAAATTGGTTTTTTGATTTATGTCCCGTTTTTGATAATAGATATGGTAATTGCTTCAATTCTCATGTCCATGGGTATGATGATGTTGCCGCCAACGGTTTTGGCCCTACCGTTTAAGATAATCTTTTTTGTGCTGATAGACGGTTGGTATATGCTTGCCGGCTCTCTCATCAACTCTTTCCATTAGCGCAAACGTAGGACGTTTGATCCCCTCGGTTAGACTGCCGAGCTGACTGGGGCTAGAAATCGCGTTGCTGTCTATATTCTTGGCGAAAGATTTTGAAAAATACGACACAAGGCACATAAAAAAGGTCGGATAGCGAGGGAAATAGAGTGATTTGAGGAGCGAGAAAAATCCTAGTGTGCATAGAGGCACATGAATTTTTCGAGCCGACGCTAAATTGCTCTAGTTCCCCGTTATACAAACTTTTGTAAAAAGGTCGTTATGTGAGAAAGATAATAAGATTTAAGGAAAATTGTGAGCGAGCAAACAGAAACTTTATATTACACAAGGCACATAAAAAAGGTCGGATAGCGAGGGAAATAGAGTGATTTGAGGAGCGAGAAAAATCCTAGTGTGCATAGAGGCACATGAATTTTTCGAGCCGACGCTAAATTGCTCTAGTTCCCCGTTATACGACCTTTTTTCGGATAGGTGCCTAATATATGCGCAAACTCTGCAAAAAAGTTGAGCTCGGACAAAGCATTTTGAAAAGACTTTTGGGCAGGATGAGCTTCCGCTTCCAAATAAAATTGAGCAGAAACAAATTTGCCGTCCAAGAGATAGCTCTCTATTTTGGTAATATTGATGTTGTTGGTGGCAAAACCACCGAGAGCTTTGTAGAGCGCGGCCGGAATATTTTTGGTTTTAAAAATCAGAGATGTCACATATGCCCCGCCGTCATATTCGGGAATTTTTTCCTCTCGCGACATAATCAAAAAGCGCGTGGTATTATTGGACGCATTTTCAATATTGGAAGCCAAAATATCCAAACCATAAATTTGTCCGGCCAGTTTTGAGGCAATGGCCGCCATGGTTTTATCTTGTGCTTTGGCCACATCATCGCAAGACTTGGCGGTATCAATCCGCGCAATCGGAGTGATGTGATGATTTTGGATAAACTCGGAACATTGCGCCAGCGCTTGCGGGTGAGAAGACACGGTTTTGATGTCTTCAAGCTTGGCACCTTTCACACCCAAAAGCTGGTGTTCAATCCGCAAAAAATGTTCACCGACAATATGCAAGCCGGTTTTGGGCAACAGCATATGCACATCGGAAACACGCCCGGCGTTGGAATTTTCCACCGGGATCATGGCAAAATCTGCCTCACCTTTTTGCACCATATCCATGGCCAAGGCAAAGGTTTCACAAGCCACATATTCCTGGCCGGGAAAAACTTCCATGGCGGCAATGTGAGAATATGCCCCTTTCACACCCTGATATGCAATTTTCATAAATTTTTCAGCCTTTTATTTAATATATTTCAAAGCTTCGGCCAGCTCTTCCGGGGTGTTGATATCGGCAGGGGCTCTTTCATCCAACACCATTTTGGTAATCACTTTGGCACGAATGGTCATGCCGTTTTCCAGCGCGCGGAGCTGTTCCAAAGATTCGCGGTTCTCCAAAACCCCGACCGGATATTCCACAAACTTTTTCAAAGATGATGCTTTATAAACATAAATGCCGATATGGTGATACAAATTTTGATTTTTGCATTTTTCGGGATTGCGGGTATATGGCGCCACGGCACGGGTAAAATAGAGGCAGCGGCCTTCGGTTTCACCCTCACGCAAACCCATCACGATTTTCACATTGGTGGGGTTTTCGGCATCTTCCTTGGTTTTGAAAACCATACCGCAAGTGGCAATATCGCAATCGGTGCGTTCAATCATTTCAATGAGCTCATTATTCACGGCCGGATCAACGTTCAAACCATCACCTTGGAAATTGACCACGATATCATATTTGCTGCCATCGGGGTCAATTTGCTTCAAAGCGGCGGCAATACGATCCGTGCCGGAAGGAAGAGACGGGTCGGTCAAAATGGCTTTTGCGCCAAACTTTTGGCATTCATCAACAATGGCTTGGTCGCCGGCAGCCACAATCACATCACCGGGGACAACCTTGCGCACATTTTCATAAACGCGGTGGATGAGTGTTTTGCCGTTGATATCAATCAAAGGTTTGTTAGGCAAACGGGTTGAGGCCATACGGGTCGGAATCATTGTCACAATTTTAGACATCGAAATAAAATCCTTTTCAAAATTAAACTTGCAGTTAGGTTTTGTATATAATATAAAGACAAAAAAATAAAGGACTAAAGACAATGAAAGTGGATATTTTTGATTTTGAACTGGATAAAAGCCTGATCGCCAATCAGCCGGCCGAGCCGCGAGACAGCTGCCGTTTGCTTGATCTGTCTGAAGAAGGCAAAATCACCGACCGCGTTTTTACCGATTTGCCTGATTTGTTGAACGAAGGCGATTGCTTGGTTTTCAATGACACCAAGGTCATTCCGGCCAAACTATACGGCAAACATGGGTTAGCCGAAGTGCAAGTGACCTTATATCGCCCGGTAGACGGCATCAATTGGTGGGCTTTTATTAAAAATGCCAAAAGATTAAAAGAAAATGACGTCATCACCTTTTATACATCAGGCATTGCCCCGGAACAATCGGACTTTACCGCCATTGTGGTAGAAAAAAACGGTGAAGAAGGCGTTTTGTTGCAGTTCACCTGCGACCCGGCACAACTTGGACATTTGTTGGAAAAATACGGCTCCATGCCCCTGCCGCCCTACATTAAAAGAGAAAAACCCGTCATCGGCGGCGAAGACGGCATTTGGGATAAATATAATGATAAAGAAAACTACCAAACCATCTATGCCAAGCATGAAGGCGCCGTTGCAGCCCCTACTGCCGGTCTGCATTTTACCGACCGTGTGTTTGATGCCCTGGACAAGAAAGGTGTCAAACGCGTCTTTTTAACCTTGCATGTGGGTGCCGGAACCTTTTTGCCGGTAAAGGTGGAAGACACCAAAGACCACAAAATGCACTCGGAATACGGCATTATCACCCAAGATGTTTGCGATGTGATTAACGAGACCAAAAAGCAAGGCAAACGTGTGATTGCCGTCGGCACCACCTCTTTAAGATTGTTGGAAAGCGCCACCGATAACCAAGGGGTTATCCACCCCTTTGCCGATGATACCAGCATCTTCATCACCCCGGGCTATAAGTTCAAGATGTTGGATATGCTCATCACCAACTTCCACTTGCCGAAATCAACCCTGTTTATGCTCGTTTGCGCCATTGCCGGAACCGAGAGGATGAAAGAGGCTTACCAACACGCCATGGATGAAAAATATCATTTTTATTCATATGGAGACAGCTCAATCATCAAATGTGTAAACAAAATTTAAACCAGTTTGTATTAGGCTAAACCCAAATAACAAATTTGGAGAACTGCCGTGAACAAAATAAATGCTTATATTGAACAATTTTTTCCGCTCATAAAAAACATATTTGTTCCGGCAGTTTTGTTTGCTCTGGCACTTGTCTTTTTCTATGCTTTTGAAAATTTTTCTTTTGTCACGTTGCAAAGCCTGCATATTTCTTTTTATGTCATCAGCTTTGCCGGATTTTTAACACTACTTTTTTTCAACCAGCGCAAACCCGTGTTTTATATATTGATGATGGTTTTGAGCTATATTTTGATTAACATTTTAAAAAACAAATATAATCAAGACTATGCCACCACATCTTATTATATCAGCTTATGTTTTTTCTTGCCGATAAATCTGCTGGGATTTTACTTTATTCCCGATAATCGCATGCTGAGCAAAACCAATGTATATCTCTTGCTTTTGATATTTGTTCAGTTTTCAATCGGAGAATTTTTGGGCGCGGCCGATATCAAAATCAACCTAAACCTGTTAGATGGGCATGTGGCCGATATCAGCATCCTGGGCTTGTTCTTGTTTATGATAACCATCATCACATTCTTGTTCAAAGCCTCTAAAGATGGTTTTATCATGAACTATGCCTTGCTGTTTTTCTCGCTTGATTTGATGTTTGGCTTGCTATACTCCTCCAACCCTTCAGCCTTGACCATTTTTTATAGTGCCGGCGCCTTGACCTTGCTTATCTCCATCATCATACATATTTATTATAACACCTATAAAGATGCCTTAACCGGGCTTCCGAGCCGCAATTCATATATCATTGCGTCTAACTCATTTCCGCTCAAATATAGCATCGGCGTGGTCAGCATTGATGGTTATGATGAAATGAAAAATATGTTCGGCAAAAAAGATAGAGACATCTTAATCAAGATGATGGTTGGCAAAATCATTGAAGAAGCCGGAGATGAAAACCTGTATCGTTACAGCAATTCTGAGTTTATCATCATTTATAAAAATGAGAGCAAAAAAGAAAGCTTTGAACACTTAGAGCAAATCAGGCGCACCATTGCCTCGGCCGAATTTGTCTTAAACAACCGCAAAAAAAGCATCAAGCTCACGGTATCAACCTGCGTTTCGGAAAAGAAAAGAAGTGATGCCAACGCCATTGAGGTTTTGTATCGGATTCATAAAACGCTGCAAAAAGCTAACGAGTTCAGCCACAATATTTCATCTCAAGCTTAAGCTCTTTGCTTTTTGAAAAGATAAAACAGCACCCCTGCCCCCAGGATGATAAGCGGCAAAGACAAAATTTGCCCCATGGTGAAATACGTAAAGAAATAGCCCATTTGGATATCCGGCTCACGAAACTGCTCCATGGAAATGCGAAAAATTCCGTAAAGCAAAACAAAAAGTGCAGAAACGCAGCCCTGCATTTTGCGCACTTTTTCATAGCGCCACAAAAAGTTAAGTAAACAAAACATCACGATACCTTCAAAGAAAGCCTCATAAAGTTGTGATGGATGGCGCGGCAAATAGCCTCCGTTCGGAAAGCGCACGGCCCAGGCAACATCTGTGACCCTGCCCCAAAGCTCATCATTGACAAAGTTGGCCAAACGTCCGAGGAAAAGTCCGATCGGAGCATAAAGCACAATCAAATCGGTCAGGGCCAAAAATTTATAATTTATTTTGCGAGCAAAAAGATAAGTTGCCGCAATCACGCCCAAAACGCCGCCATGGAAAGACATGCCGCCTTTCCAAACCTCAAACACCTGCAGCGGGTTCATCCAAAAAGCAGCCCCGCCATAAAAAATGACATAACCCAAGCGGCCGCCGATAACAATACCCAGCGTGATATAAAAAACCAAATCTTCCACATTTTCTTTTGAGAGCTTGAGATCATATTTTTTAACATTGCGGTTGAGCAATATCCAACCGATGATGATTCCAAACAAATAAGCCATGGAATACCACCGAATATCCAAAGGACCCAAAGAAAACATAATCGGAGAAATCTGCGGAAAATCGAACCCGTTCATCACACACACCTTTGCTGAATTTTTTAAATTGCTAAAATTATATTAACAAAAAAAAATATATCCACATGAAAAAAATTTTCAAGGGTCAAGAACAAAGATAACTCTTTGTTTTGAAATATAATTTATAAATAAAAATTTATTTTTGCACAAATAAAGTGGAAAACAGCGACTCGGCACTTGTATTTTACGACTCGGCATTGCAATCTGTATGCAAGACACAAAACAAAAAACTTTTTTATGGAGAAGATAAACATGACTCCGGCACAGAATTTTGCCTTTTCATATAACCCGATAGACATGGTAGAAAACATTTTTTCAACCAAATCTTTTGAATTTGAGCGCCGCTCGATAAACGAGGTTGTGGTTGAGGTGGAAGGCAAATGGAACAATATGCTTCTCTTTTTTTCTTGGGAAGAAAACATGCGTTGTTTGCATCTTTCCTGCCTGATGGATATCAAAAGCACCATAGAAGACCGCAGCAAAATTTTTGAACTTTTAGCTCTGGTTAATGAAGATTTGTGGCTCGGTCATTTTTCTTATTGGACCGAGCAAAACATGCCGCTTTTCAAACACGCCATTCTCTTAACCGATGAAAACGAACAAGTTTTAAGTGCCAAAATTTCACAAGTCATAGACATTGCCATCAAAGAATGTGAGCGCATGTATCCTGTGTTCAAGGTGGTTTTGACCAAAGGCATGGACCCCAAACAAGCTCTATATCCGATGCTGATGGAAACCATTGGTCAAGCTTAAAAAAATTAAAACCTTGTTCTATAAAAAAAGAACAAGGTTTTTTCTTTATTTACCTCTGGTTCCGCGCCTTTGTTTGGATTTGGCGTTAATCTTTGATTTGCTCGTCAGCAATGTGTTTTTGCAAACATCATGTACTTTTCTTCCGTTTTGCGGTGGCAGAAGATGCAATTTTTTTTCAAATGAAGCATTTGCAATTGCCAAAGCAATAATTTTTTTCAATCGAGATAAAATTTTCATACACATATATTTAAAGTTAATAATCAGGTTTATGCCAAAATCATATAAAGAAAGAGGAACAAACACAAGCAAGATTATTTTTTCCACAAAAAAATAAGTCGCCTCTTTTTTCATAAGAAACGACTTATTTCAAAACCTAAACGGTAACACCCTTTGCTTTCAGGATTGCCGTTTTAATGTCATCAATCGTTTGCGGCCACTCTACCAAAGAATCCGGCAAGCAAACGCCGAACCTTCTTTCACTTTCCATAAGCAATAAAAAGCGCCCCAAACTATCCAACCCCAGCTCTGCAAGCTTTGTTTCAGGGGTAATGTCATTGATATCCATGCCGGTCATGCGTGCAACCTGCACACATAAAAACCGTAAGATTCTGTTTTCCATATATATAATTAAAATTATAACTTTATAAGTTCCGCATAGCATATAAAAAGATTTAAGTAAAGAAAAATCACTTGGAAATTTTTTTCACCCAATTTTTCACGTTTTTATTATGCTCGGAAAGGCTCTTAGAAAAATTATGCCCGCCATCTCCCGTTGCCACAAAAAAGAGATAATCTGTTTTGGCCGGCTGGGCTGCGGCAAAAATGGCATCTTTTCCGGGGTTGCAAATCGGCTCCGGCGGAAGTCCGTAATATTTATAAGTGTTATAGGGGCTGTCAATTTGCAAATCTTTGCGTTTGAGCGAGCGCCCAAGGTCAGATTTTCCCTCTGTTAAAGCAAAAATGACGGTCGGGTCGGTTTGGAGTTTCATCCCCTTTTTAAGGCGGTTGACAAAAACCGAAGCCACAAGCGGTCTTTCTTCCGGCACGCCGGTTTCTTTTTCAATAATTGAAGCCAAAACCAGCAGCTCTTTTTTAGTTTTAATGGGAAGAGTCAAATCGCGATTATTCCATGCGGCATCAAGCGTTTTTTGCATATCTTCTTGGGCCTCAAGCAAAATCTTTTGGCGTTCCGTTCCATAAGGAAAAGTATAAGTTTCCGGCAAGATGGTTCCCTGATTTTCATCTAGGACAATCTCCCCTTGCAAATATGGGTTACCATTTAAGAGTCTGATGATTTCGGCATTGGTCAGACCTTCGGCAATGGTAACTTTGCGATAGAAGACATCGCCTTTTGCAATTTTTTGCATCACTTTCCAGAGAGAAACTTTGGGTTCAAATTTATATTCTCCGGCACGCAGTTTCTGCGCCAACCCCATAAAACGGGCCGCAACCTTGAAAATAAACGGATGAGAGATAATTCCTTGTTCTGACAAGCCTTGAGCCATAAGGTTAAGGGAAGTTCCTTTCTCCACACGAACAAATGCCGTTTGAGTAAGAGGCCCGGCCTGCACACACCATATATAAATTTGCAAAACGGCCAAAATAGCAAAAACGGCACCTATTCCCAAAAATTTTTTCATCAATCATCTCCATAAATATTGAAAATAAAGCTACCCTCAAGCAAGGCTTGTGTCAACCAACAAAAAAAATATCCAAAACAAAAAAGGCGCTGTTTTTTTTAACAGCGCCTTTTTTGTTGCATGAAGCAAATAAACTTAAGCTTCGTATTTTTTCAAAACCAAAGAAGAGTTTGTTCCGCCAAAGCCAAAAGAGTTAGACATGGCAGCTTTAATCTCTTTCTTTTTAGCTTTGAGGGGAACCAAATCCATATCTTTAACTTCCTCAGCCGGGTGTTCCAAATTCAGGGTCGGCGGGCAAATTTGGTCTTGTATAGCTTTAATGGTAAACACGGCTTCAACGGCACCGGCGGCACCAAGCAAATGTCCGATGGAAGACTTGGTTGAAGACATGGAAACATATTTAATATCATCGCCAAACAAGCGTTTAACAGCCAAAGCTTCACCGACATCACCGGCCGGAGTAGAAGTGCCGTGAGCGTTGATGTAGTTAATATCTTTGAGCTCAACACCATGTTCTTTAGCATGGTCGGCAGCCATTTTCATGGCGCGATAAGCACCGTCGCCGGAAGGAGCCGTGATATGATAAGCATCACCGCTCATACCATAGCCCACCACTTCGGCATAAATTTTGGCACCGCGGGCTTTAGCATGTTCCAACTCTTCCAAAACCACCGCGCCGGAACCTTCACCCATAACAAAACCGCTGCGGTCTTGATCCCAAGGGCGAGAAGCTTTTTCAGGTGCATCGTTAAAAGCAGAGGTAACAGCCTTCATTCTGGCAAAACCGGAAAGGCCCAACACGTTAACGGCAGATTCGGCACCGCCGGCGAGCATCATATCGGCATCACCTCTGGCAATGATATTTGCGGCATCACCAATGGCATGAGTTCCGGTTGAGCAAGCAGTAACGCAAGCATGGTTTGGACCTTTGAGTTGATATTTGATAGACAAGTTGCCGGAGACCAAATTGATCAAGCAAGAAGGAATAAAGAACGGAGAGATTCTTTTCATACCGTTTTCATGAAAAGAGATAGAGTTTTCATAAATCACGTCCAGACCGCCGATTCCTGACCCCATCATCACGCCGAAACGATATTTTTCCTCTTCTGTTGCGTTTTCGGGGTTCCAACCGGCATCTTCAAGAGCATCTCCGCCGGCAGCCATACCATAGAGAATAAATCTGTCATTTTTCTTTTGGTCTTTAGGAGCCATAACGGTATCAGGATCAAACTCGTGTTCACCTTTACCCGTTGGGACTTGTCCGGCGATATGAACGGGAATATCTTTCAGATCGATATTTTCGATTTTACGAATACCAGATTTTCCTTCCAAAATGGATTTCCAGTTATGTTCAACGCCTCTGCCCAAAGGAGAAACGATTCCCAAACCGGTCACAACAACTCTTCTCATATAATTACCTCATAAAAAATTTCTTCAAACAGCCAAACACAGATTGGCTTTTGTAACGTTTGTATATGAAAAAACTCGCTTAGTCAAGCGAGTTTCATCATTATTCAAATGCCAATTTGGCTTAAGCATTTTTAGAAAGATAGTCAATAGCATCTTTAACTGTAAGAATTTTTTCAGCAGCTTCATCAGGAATTTCGCAACCGAATTCTTCTTCAAAAGCCATAACCAATTCAACAGTATCCAAGCTATCAGCGCCCAAATCGTCAATGAAGCTGGCAGTATCGGTAACTTTAGCTTCTTCAACACCCAAGTGTTCAGCAACGATTTTTTTAACGCGGTTTGCTACATCAGTCATATGATAAAACCTCATAAAATTAAAAACAAATTATTCAGGTCAACAACCTGTGATTTGGTTGATAGCACAAAAATATATAATTTGACAAGCATTATTTTACAAGAGCGCACATAAAAAAACCTTATACCTTTGAAAAAGCTATAGAATTCAATTAGTAGGCCACATCTGAAACAAGTGGATAAAATCCTTTGTATAAAAGATATTAATATTGACAATATACAAATATAAACATACTCTAGTTATAGTTTTAAACCTACATACTTGAAGGAAAAATCAATGAAAAAGTTAGCTTATATCATTTTGGTCATTGCCATTTTGCTGATCATTGGTCATTTTGTAAAAACCGGCAGTGAAACAACACCTGCTGAAGAGCAACCTGCTGCAGCCGTAGTTGAAACCTCGGCTGTTGCCGTAGAAACACCGGCTAGCACAGCTGAAACTCCGGCAGCAGAAAACGCAGCAATGCCGGAAGACAGTGACGTTGTTGAAGTTCAGGGCACAGCAGAAGACATCATTATTGAAGATGGCGCTCCCGAAGATGACGGTGCCATTGATGTTGTTGAAACTTCAGATGCCACCACGGATGAAGAAGAAACCGTTCTTCCCGAGTAATAATCTGAAAAAAAAAGTTACAAAAAAGGCAGCATTTTGCTGTCTTTTTTTATTGTTTTTATAAAATAAATACCTATATATATAAGCGAAAAATAATATGATATTGGGTTATAACCAAACCCCTAAGGAGGAAAAATGAAAGTAGGAATTATCGGAGCCGGTTCAGTCGGCAGTGCCACCGCCTTTGCCTTAATCATGAAAGGCGTAGCTCGTAAAGTTGTTTTGATTGATTCTAATGAAAAAAAAGCCCATGCCGAAGCCATGGATATCGCCCATGCCGCACCTTTTGCATATGCCAACAAAATCAAAGCCGGCACATATGAAGATTTGAAAGGCGCCGAAATTGTCATTGTTACCGCCGGTGCCAACCAAAAACCCGGTGAAACGCGTATTGATTTGCTGGGCCGCAACGTCAAAATTTTTGAAAGCATCATTCCGCAAATTGCAAAATATGCTCCCGATACAACCTTGATTATCACCGCCAACCCGGCAGATATCATGACCGAAGTTGCCATCAAACTTTCCGGCTTTCCAAAAGAACGTGTTATCGGTTCCGGCACGGTTTTGGATACCTCTCGTTTCAGAACATTGCTTGGATTTCATTTGGGCGTTTCGCCGCAATCCATCCACGCCTATGTTTTGGGTGAACACGGGGATAGCGAAGTTTTGGTTTGGTCTGCAGGCGATGCCGGTTCGATCCATATTGAAGACCTGGCCAAGATGATCGGCAAACCTTTGACCAAAGAGGTTAAAGCCGAGATTGATGACGGTGTTCGCAACTCCGCTTATAAAATTATCGACGGCAAAGGCGCCACTTTCTATGGTATTGCCGGTGCCTTAACACGTATTTGCCAAGCCATCACCAATAACGAATATGCCATTTTGACCGTATCTTCACACCATGATGATATTGAAGGCGTTAAAGGCGTTTGCTTGTCTTTGCCGACCGTTATCGGCAAACGCGGCGTTCATCAAGTGATCAAACCGCATTTGAACGAAGAAGAAGCCAAAGCTTTGCGTGAAAGTGCCAAAGTGATGAAACAATATTCTGACCAAGCTTTGGAGCTCATCAGCAAAGATATGGTTAAATAAAAGCTGATACGAAACAATTGCAATTCCTCTTCTTTTATTATAAAAGCAAAAGAAGAGGAATTTTTTTATAAGTTGAGAGGAAATTTTTTGTGGTAGAAGTTGTCACCTTAGGCTGCCGGATTAATAGCTATGAGTCGGAAGTTTTGAAAGAAAAATTGGGTCGTTTGGACAATGTGATTATTGTCAACACCTGTGCTGTCACCGGCGAGGCTGAACGTCAGTGCCGTCAAACGATTCGCAAATTGCGCAAAGAGCACCCTGAAGCAAAAATTGTGGTCACAGGCTGTGCCGCACAGGTTGCGCCGCAAAAATTTGCCGCCATGCCCGAGGTTGATTTGGTTTTGGGCAACAAAGAAAAAGCCGAAATTGAAAACTTTATCGATTCGAAAGAAAAAGAAATCGTCAGCAACATTTTTGACTATGATTCTTATGACAAATATATCATCACGGGATTCGAGGGCCGCCACAAAGCCTTTGTGCAAATCCAACAAGGCTGCAACCACCGCTGCACTTATTGCATCATTCCTTATGCCCGAGGCAACAACCGCTCGGTCAAAGAAGAAGATATTATAAATCAGATTCGCAAATTGCTGGAACAAGGTTTTAAGGAAATTTGCTTAACCGGGGTAGATGCCTGCTCTTATCAGCCCTCATTTTCGGGTTTGGTCAAACACATTTTGGAGCAGATTCCCGAATTGCCGAGTTTGCAGTTCGGTTCATTAGACCCGGCCGCCTTGGATGACGAGTTTATTGCTCTGGTAGGAATTGATAAAAGGATTTATCCGCATTTTCATTTGTCAATTCAATCCGGCGATAATATGGTCTTAAAGCGTATGCGCCGCAGACACACAAGAGAAGATGTGATAAATTTGTGCCGCAAAATTCGCGCCGTTCGTCCTGAGGCCACCTTTGGGGCAGATTTCATCTGCGGTTTTCCGACCGAAACCGAAGAACAGTTCCAAAATACCATCAAGCTGGTGCATGAAGCCGGCATCAACAAGTTGCACGTTTTTCCCTATTCGGAACGCTCCGGCACACCGGCCGCCGCCATGCCGCAAGTTCCCGTGCATGAGAGGAGAGAACGCGCCAAAAGATTGCGCCTGGAAGGAGAATGCATCGATGACTAATTTTTTGCAAAAACTGGGATTGGGGTTAAAAAAGACGTCCAATAAACTCTCCGGCGGCATCAGCGATATTTTCACCAAGAAAAAAGTTGATACACAAACCTTGGAAGAACTGGAAGAATTGCTGATAACTTCCGATATCGGAATTAAAGCTGCAACCAAAATTTTGCAAAACTTTGCCAAACGTAAATTGGATAAAGATGCCGATGAGCAAGAAATCAAACAAGAATTGGCTTTGGATATGGAGCAGATTTTAGCACCTTGCCAAGCGCCGCTCACAATTAATAAAGAGCATAAGCCTTATGTGATTTTGATGGTCGGGGTCAACGGCGCCGGCAAAACCACCACCATCGGCAAACTGGCCGCAAAATATAAGGCGCAAGGATTAAAAGTTTCTCTGATTGCCGGAGACACCTTCCGCGCCGCCGCCGTGGAGCAACTGCAAGTTTGGGGGGAGAGAAACAAAATCAGAGTCTTCACCGGCAAGCCCGAATGTGATGCCGCAAGTCTGTGCTTTGACGGTTTGAAAGAAGCACAAAAAGAAAGCGATGATGTTGTTTTCATAGATACGGCAGGCAGATTGCAAAATAAACTTAATTTGATGGAAGAATTGAAAAAAATTGTCCGTGTGATTAAAAAGCAAATTCCCGATGCGCCGCACGCAACTTTGCTGACCTTAGATGCCACCACCGGGCAAAATGCCTTATCTCAGGTCAAAACCTTTAAGGAAATGGTGGATGTAAATGGCTTAATCATTACCAAACTCGACGGCAGTTCCAAAGGCGGCATTTTGGTGGCCATTGCCGAGGAGAACCCCACCCCCATTCATTTCATCGGCATCGGGGAAGGAATTGACGATTTGGATGAATTTAACGCGCATGACTTTGCCTTGAGTTTGATGGGACTATGAAGAAACAAAAAAGAAACCCCCGCGTAAAACGCGGGGTTCTTCATATGCGGCTATAAGCCTTTAGCACTGGCATCCCCT
>CALXWB010000032.1 GCA_944392225.1 uncultured Alphaproteobacteria bacterium
TATTTTAGTGTTTTATTTATAACAATCCCTGGTATAATTTATGGATATCAGGCAAGTAAAGCTCAATATAATGGCTCCGAAATTCCGCCAACTCCAGCTGAATACCTTAATTTTATCTACTATACTTATATAGCTGTTTTATGTTTATCTATTATCTGTGCAACCTATAAAAACTTAATAAAAAAATGAATTTTTACATATACTTATCACTTGAGACAAGTGTATCCAAAATCCGAAGATTAACTTCTTCGGATTTTTTTTATTTTAAATCCCTAAACATTATCATGAAAGGAAAAAAATTATGAGTAACCTTATACGTTATATCATTCAGGAAGATCCTGAAAAACAAATGAAGAAAAACGATTTAGATTATGCAAAATATTCAACATCTTGGGCACCTATCCAAAAAAAATCTCAAGAAAACAAATACAAAGGCTATAAATTAAGCTCTAAAAATTTGTTGGAAAACAGCTTTAATTCTCTAATCTCAAACAAATCTGCACAAAATAAAGATGAAGGTTCTTTTATGAGTGGAATTTCTAATATCTTTAACAATATTAAATCTGATGAAAAATCTTCTTCAAACACATCTTTACCACAATCCATTGCTAAAACTGCGGCTGAAGAAAGCTCCAAAATCGACAATGTTTTATCTCCAAAATCCATCGGAAATGATGCTGCTTCCTACAAAATCGCTCAAAATAACAAACCTAATATAGTAAATGATGCTACTAAACAAGTCTCCTTTAACGATGTTTATTGGGGAGACGGAAGCAGAAAAAATACACATCAAATTGAAGGCGGATACAACAATAACAGAACTAATGATAGAGGCGGACCTACTAATTTTGCAGTTACGCAAAATACCCTTGATGAATATAATAATTGGAATAGTTCTTTGAGAACAGGATTCAATTTTCCCAAAGATATAAAAGATTTAAAACCGGAACAAGCCAGACAAATTCTAGATGAACGATTTTATCAAGCATATAATATTAAAGCTATTCAAAATGCAATGATTGCTCGAAATGTTTTTGATGCTGAAATTAATCAAGGTACACGTGCGGGAAAATGGCTTGCTGAAAGTATCAACGAAAATTTTGAAACCAATTATCCCCCAAATATGGTAATTTCAACTCAATTGGCGGAAAGAATTAACAAATTGTCAGAAGCAGAAGCAATAAAAATAAACGATGCATATACGAAAAAACGCATGAAAGAATATCTAAACCTAATTGATAAAGACCATAGTCAAATAAATAATATAAAAAGTTGGTATAATCGGTCAAAAAACCATTACAGCAATCCGGAAGAATTTGACAAACTATATCAATCCACGCTTGACGAATATCTTAATAGGAAATATCCTCAATATTATAATGGAAAATAAAAGGAAACTTAAATGCGCATTTTTTTCATTTGCTCTTGTATATTATTCTCTTCATCACTTGCCTACGCCTACGAATGTAGCGGAGAAAACGCCAAACTTATAGAGCAATTAGAAATTAAATTAGATAATTGTAAAATTGATATGCCTGATAATGCAACTGATATTGAGATGATTAACGCTTATGATAATTTAACAAATTGTACAAAAGATGTTGCTTATCAAATGTTTGATTCTTTCTATAAAAATAAAAATCAGAGTGTTAAAAATGATTTTAACAAAGTTATTGAGGCAACGTATTTACACTATCAAAATTTGATTAAAACAAGTGATTTAGCACAAAAATTATATACTGGCACGATGTATGAAGTCCGAGTGAAGACCAATGCAAGCCTAAAGATAAAAGAAATTGTGCAAGATTATTTGCAAGAAATGAAATCACAATGTGCTGATTTATCTGATTTACCAGATGATATCAATACTAAAATCTAAAATGAATGGCGGCTTAAAAATTAAAGCCGCCGTTTTTTGCCTCCAAAACATCAATCAATAAATTATACATATCCCCATTTAATCTATGCTCCAGCATTAATTTACCTAAAGACGTATCATTTTTATATTGATTTTTACATTTCTGTTCATCACTATCTTTCGAGCAAAAATATAAGGATTTATATAAATTAAATCTCGCATTTTCATCTGTTTCTATATTTTTAGTGAAATTATCAATTTCTTCTGGTTGTAAGTAATCTTGAATTTGCTTCAAGATATTATCCTTAATACAATTTTAATTTTACGCACACGTTCAACATCTGCAATATTGCCAATAATTACGTTATTTTCATTTACTAATGAAATTTTTTTCTCACAGTCTTCATAGATTGTTTTAGCCTGCTGTTCTGCTAACTTTTGAGGAATTAAATTTTCTTCTGCATTAACTGGACTAATCACAAAAAAAATTGCTAATAGACATAAAATCTTTTTCATCATCACGCTCCTAAGATTAAGATGAATAAAGTATATATTGCAAAATTGAAAATAATACTCCGGATTTAAACCGCTCATCTGTCGGAGACATTGCTTGGGAAGGAGCCAAAGGATTTTTGCAAGGAACGTTAGGAGGTATTGAACACGGAATCAATAGCATAACAAATGGCGGTTATGATATTGTCAATGATGTCTTTTTTGACGGAGGATATGAAAAACGTCAAAAAGCTCTTGAAGCATTAGCTAAAAGTGCAAATTTAGATAAAGCCTACAAATATGCAAATTATGCCATTGATGCCGGTTTTAGTGGACTATTGGGTGCAACAGGAATCAAAAAAGCCAAAATATTAAATAAAACAAAAAAATAATTTTAAATTGTATTCAGATTGACATTAGGTTAGGCATTTTATATAAATAAAACTGCCTAACCTTTTATTTTGATTGATTTTAAGGATATACCAATGAAATTCTTTGAACTCAAAAAAATTAATGATTTAAACAATGCTATATGGGGTGAAAATCCTTTTACGTTTTATTTTTCTTTTCATGGATTTTTCAATCGCTCTCAATTTTTTGGAGCTCTGATTACACTTAATCTTTTCTTGAATATTATTACTAAACAAAATATCTGGGGGGTAAGTTTTCTATGTATGTTGATTGGGTTTTATTCTTCACTTGCCATCATACAAAAAAGATGCCGAGATCTTAAATTAAAAGGATATTTTTCTATCATAATATTTTCTTTGGCATATCCTATGGGTGAATATGTAAAATATATAAAAAATCATGGTTTAATGATAAATGAATATCTTGAAAAAATCTTTGCCGGAGTTATTGCACTTTATTTATTAATATATTTGTTCTTGCAATTTATGCCCGGGGCAAAAGAAAAAAACATCAACCTAACTTGCCCTTTATTAAAACATCCAAATATTTATTTCATAACATGTATTGCAATTTTTAGCATTGCTTTTTGGGCAATAAACGGATTATAAAATTCTAAAAGAAAAGTTTATTGAAAATGTGAAAAAAGTAGAAGAACAATATTTAAACAATGATCCTTCACAACGTGTATTTGAAAAAGGACACAAAAATAGGTTTGACAAATATTAATTGCGAGCTGATACAGATTTTATCATTTTATAAATATAATCATAAAGTTCTTGTGTTGTGGTGTGTTCGCTATACAAATATGGCGATACACCACAATTATTTTGCTTACAATAATTTGTATCATTATATAAAAATAGATATTCATCATAAATAAAGCTAACATATTTATCTATTTTATTTTGAGCATCTTGTTCTGACAAATTATAAAATTTTGTTAAAACTTTTACAGCTTCATCTTTATAGCATCGTTGTGCATTTTTATTTGCATTGATAAGAAAATCATAACATTTCATGCTCCAAGTTTCGGTACATTCTTTCTTTTCTTGAATATATTTTTTCTGACATTGATATAAACGTTGTTCACTATCACTTAAAGTTTCAGCATAAACATTAAAACTAAACAACATTGTTAACGCAAATACCAAGACACCTTTTCTCATTCTTTAAACTCCCAAGATTTAGAAAAGTATAAATATCAAAATTGAAAATATGGTTAAATAGAAAATTTTTGTATAGTAATATATAAAAAGGCTCTCATAAGAGAGCCTTTTCATAATTAAAAGATTTTATAGAAGCAATATCTATCTATCATCACGACCTTTAGGCATTTGTGGAGGAATAGATTTAGAATTTTTGCTATTGCTACGTTCGCCTTTTAATCTTTCTTTTGCATTGTGGTAAGAATATATCTCTTTGGGAATTTCTTCTCTAATTATTTCTTTGTTTACAGTTTTAGCAAGCAAATGGGCCAACGCTCTAGCCTCATCATTCGACAAACAATGCCCTCCAAATAGTTTAAAACTCTTAGAATTTTTCCTAAATTTGCTAGGATACTCATATTTTCTCTCCAGACTAATATAGTTAAACGATATATCAGCACTTAAACCATCTGCGCTAGCATCTACCCATTGACTGCCTGTGCTTAAAAATAGTTTTTCACCAACTTTTTTAGCAACAGGTTTCAATTTTTTCTCCGGGGTAATTTCATAACGATATTGCGAATCACCTATTGTAAATACTATACCTGTAACCTTACTCTCTGTATAAGGTATTTGGTGAATTACCTGGCACGAATCTACCTTAACCAGCGGAGTTTTCATGTCTCTATCAGCCATTTCAAAAATACTGAACTGATCTTCCCCTTCTTTTCTGGCCGCAAAGAAAATTCCGCCTAAGTTTTTGACTTCTGCATAATCATCTAAACGACGAGAATTTTTCAAATCTTAAACAAAATCAGAGCCGTCCTGAAACGCAGACCCCAAACCGTTTTCTAGAATTTCAACGCCTCTACCATCCTCAAATATATCATTTTCTGACCCATCTTTATTGATAAAAATACCTCCTTGAGATATGCTACAGCTGGGATGAGATAAAAATGTGCCGCAATCAAGCTCCATATACTTCCAGTCATTGCGATCATAGCCAGCTTTCCGTTCGTTGATATCCATAGCTCTTTCAGATACAGAAAGTTTTCCATGTTCATCCCGAGAAGGTCCAATAACTCTGACAACACCTTTATCATAATCTGAAATAGTCACCTGTCCATCTTCACTCACATTCCAATATTTTTTATCGGCTTGATAAAGATTCCAAACTGTTAATGACGCAAGCGAATGACCTTTGTCATCATGAGAATCATAAAAATAAATTGTATATGAATCTGAATCTGAATTTTCTAATATCTCTATGTTTACATTAGGTCCGCTTTCTAAATAATCTTCATCATCATATTCTTCCTCATCATCTCTATCTGGGACATATCCTTCACCTTCAACATATCTTAAAGTATTATTCTCAGCATCATATTGATACACATCTTTTCGATAAAAATCAGATCTATCCAATTTATTGACAATTCTACCATCGGATGACACCTCACGATGACCAGACATATCAGCAGAAAAACGCATTATTCTTTTATAGCCTTTGTCTGCGTCCTTGCACAAATAAACAGAGTAATCTACACCTGAAGATTTTTCAAACCAACCATTATCCAATATACTCAAGACATTAGCAGCAACAAAATCTGGTCTGTTATTCTTATTTAATTTATACAATGCTGATTGCATATATTTTAAATAATCGCCGCGATCATCAACTTTTTGTTTATTAGGATAATTGACAATAAACATTCCATTTTTATAAAAAATATCGCCACTGACAAGCAAAACAGGTTTTGCACCGGAAACATCATATAAACGACGAAAATAACTTCCTGTTTTTTTATTGAAAACACGCGTTAAAACCACACCGCGTTCTTTATCTTCACGCTCAATGTTTCCTTCAATTTCAGATACCTTAGCTTTTGGTAATTTGAAAACTTCTTCATCTTCTCTTGGGGTGGTATCAATAAGTTTGGGAGCCTTTCTTTCATGCGCATTCTCTGGCGTATAGTGATACGGTTTATACTCACCCTCAATAGCAATATTTTCCATTGCATTTCTTTGAGACTGTTCAAACACTTTTTTATTTATCCTTGCAGCTATTTTTGCCTCATCTCGTTCATTTAGCTCTTCTAAAGATGCATGAAGAAACTCTTGAACCTCTTTGATTTTTTCATTCATTTTTGTTCTCCCTTGTTTTTTTGTTTATATTTTTCCGTCTAAAATTTGTGTTTTATGTCTAAATATAACACAAATTTATAACAACAACAACTCTTTTTTATATTCAAAAAAGCACCAATTTTTTTGAAACTAAAGATATTAGAAATCTAATATAAAAAAGTTAACATGATTTTATTCAAAAATTATTAAAAAAATATCAAAATAATATTTTAAGCCGCAATCAAATTTTCAAAACAAAAAATAAACTCTTGACTTAGAGTATGCTCTAAAGATTATGATAAATCAGATTCTTAAAATTATAAGGAGAAACAAAATGTTCGGATGCGCCGTCACCACTTCTGTTCTGGGCAGTTTGGCTGCTTTATTGCTATTTTTGAGATATTGTGCCTTTATGCCTTTTGCCCTTGAAGCCAAGGCTGGGTTCTTTGTTCTTTTCATACTGATAGGCTGCCTGCCGATGTTGGCCGAATACAGCTTTGAAGAATATTTGGGCAAATTTTACATACCCTATCGCTATCTGCTCTACTTTTTGTTCATCACCATGGTCATCTTGTTTAGCTTGACGATAGTCCGCGACGTTATTTGGGGCATTTTGCACTTATTCTCCGATGCATTTCATCCCCTCTCCTCGCCCAATTTGATGAAAGTCAACCTCATCACCATTGTGCTGGCTTTTCTTGTCGGCGGTCTGGCTTTATATGACGGCACAAAGGTTCCGAATGTGAAAAACATTTCACAAACCAGCGCCAAAATTTTGCAAGACAAAAAAATTGTCCTGTTGCCGGATTTGCATATGCACCGTGCTTTGTCGGTAAAGAAATTGCAAGGCATTGTCGAGGCAACCAATGCGCAAAACCCCGATGTTATTTTGCTGATTGGCGATATGATTGATGATGAGATAGAGCGCGTAACAGAGCAACTGAATGTCTTGAAAGGCCTCAAAGCCAAACACGGTGTTTATTTTGTTTCCGGCAATCACGAGTTTTATCACGATTTCAACAAATCCACCCAAGCCTTGCAAAACCTGGGTTTCAAATTGCTTGAAAATGAGGGTGTCAGCTTGAGCAAAGACTTATATTTGGGCGGCATTCCCGATATTCACTCGCGTTATTTGAGTGGTAAAAATTATGATTTGAATAAGACTTTTGCTTTATCCAAGCCCGAGCAATATAAGATTTTGATGTCGCACACCCCGGCAAATTTCAAAGAGACCCCGTTTGACTTGGAAGTCTCCGGCCACACCCACGGCGGACAGATCTTTCCCTTTGTCTTTTTCATCTATGCCCACGCGCCTTACGTTGCCGGCTGGTATGACTTGAATGATACCGCCAAAATTTATGTCTCGCGCGGTGCCGGACAATGGGGTCCGCAAATGCGCTTTTTAGCTCCGGCCGAAATCACGGTCTTGGAGCTCAAAGCCGCTCAACCTGAGAAAGGAAATCAGATAATGACAAATAATGAAAACAAAAAAGCCAAAGTTTATTTCACATCCCAAATCACGCCTGAGGCTTTGGTTAACATATATAATAAAGTCAACCAAAACATCTCCGGCAAGGTCGCCATCAAATGGCACTCCGGCGAACCGCACGGCCCGAATATCTTGCCTGTTCCGATGGTCAAAGCCATTCAGGCCGCCATTCCAAACAGCAATCTGGTTGAGACCAACACCTTGTATCAAGGCGGCCGCCATACCACAGAACAACATCGCCAAACCTTAAAAATCAACGGTTGGGATTTTTGCAAAGTGGATATAATGGATGAGTTCGGCACCGTCATGTTGCCGGTCAAAGGCGGCAAACACTTCAAAGAAATGTCCATGGGCAAAGGCATTTTGGATTATGATTCCATGCTGGTGTTGACCCATTTCAAAGGGCACCCGATGGGCGGTTTCGGCGGCTCAATCAAAAACATTGCCATTGGTAATGCGGATGGAAAGATAGGAAAAGCTATGGTTCACGGGGCTGATGAGCATAGCCTCTGGAACGCTACCCAATCGAGATTAATGGAAAATATGGTTGAATCTGCCAAAGCCACACTCGACCATTTTGGAGACAAAATCACTTATATTAATGTGTTGCGCAATATGTCGGTAGATTGCGATTGCATGGGCACCGCCGCCGCCAAAGTCAAAATCCGCGATTTAGGCATTTTGGCCTCAACGGATATTGTGGCCCTTGACCAAGCCTCGATTGATTTGTTGATGCAACAACCCGAAACCGAATTGCATGATATCAAAGAGCGCATTCTGAGCCGCGAGGGCTTGCACCAATTAGATTATGCCGAAGAAATGGGCCTTGGCACCAGAAATTATGAGCTCATCAACTTAGACACCGCGCCTTCCGGCTATGACCAAGCCATTGCAGCGGTTAAAGGAGGCAAAGCGTCAGCCATGGTTGTTAAAGACAATCAGGTCGTGGCCCAAGCCAGTGGCAAAGGCATTATGCCGTTGTTGGAAATTTATGACAATCAGCCGAATGCTTTGGCAGATGGCTCGCTGATTGACAAGGTCATCGGCCGTGCCGCCGCTTTTGTGGCCATAGACGGCAAAGTCCGCACGGTTTATGGCGATGTTATGAGCAAAGAAGCTTTGAATTTATTGCAACAGCACCACATTCCGGCCACCTATGGCCAGCTTGTGCCGCAAATTTTGAACCAAGCAAAAGACGGCCTTTGCCCCATGGAGCAAACCGTGATAGGCATTCAAAACCCCAAAGAAGCCATCACCTTACTCAAAGGCAAAATCAAACAAATGCAAAAATAAGCAAAAAGCCCCGATTTCTATCGGGGCTTTTTTTCATCTTTTAATCTCATAACCTTGCTTATCAATGTAGAACCAATGCGGGCTCTGCCAAGTGTGATATTCTCCGTGCGAGCCTTCCACCTCGGCCAAATGCCCTTGGTGTGTCACTTTGGCCACGCCGTTATGAAACGGATGCCCGAAAGCATATTGCGGCGCAATCACAACCTCACCGTCCGGCGTGGCATAGCCGATTTTTTGGGTTACGGGGTCAACGATGCGCACCAAACCCTCGCGGGCATAATCCTCGCCGTTGTCATAGTGATAAACTTCATAATGATGCCCCATATGACAAGCACAAAGCAAAAGCAAACAAAGCAAAGAACAAATTTTTTTCATTTTTTCTCCTTTTGTTTTTAAGCAAAAAATGATTGAGAAACCTCATCGATTGTCGGCCAGATATCGCCCTCTTTTCCGCGGTAGACGCCAAGAAAAATTTTGGTTTGCTCATTTATCTGGAACAAACTTTGCAAATCGGGATAATATTTTTTCACCAAATCATAATTTTCCGGCAACAAACGCCAACTATCCCCTTCTTTTGCATCATCGGATTGATACATAACCAATTTATTGTTCAAAAAATATCCACGCGGAAAATTTTCCAAGGCAAAGGAAACTTGCTCGGCGCTGAAACCGCAATTTTGCAAAATCTCTCGATGAGAGAACGGCGCCCCCTTTTCTCCGACAATGATTCCGGCGTTGGGAATAATGATAAACGCCCGTCTTTGCGAATGATAATCTATTACAGCTTGATTCATAAACAGCACTCCAATTCAATTCCAATCACGCCATATTTTTGCTGTTGTGATAAAGGATAAAAATTTTCAAGGGTTTGGATTAAATCTTCTTTAGAAGTAAATCCGGCGCGAGAATAGTCAATTCTTTGGCACAAAGAAGCAAAATCTGCAGCCTGATACAGATTAATAATTTTGGCAAAAATCTTATTTTGAGGATTATCGACACAAGAAAACTCTATCTCATCACCAATTTTCAGAAGACGCCTTTTGTCATCGAACAAGCGCAATTCAATGGTCTTTTTTCCACTTTTAATCAACTCAAAATATTTTTTTTGCAATTTCATCTGTTGCATTTATTATCTATCCTTATGGCGCCAAAGCAACAGCATGGTAACCCCGAAAGCCAAAACAAAAGCCACAATTGCCGCAAGGGCATACAAAGTTTTGGGCGGCATTTCGTCATAATAAAGCTCAATATCTTCGGTTGTTTTGTTTTTGAACACCGCTGTGGTAAAGACACGCCCGTTTTCATAATATTCCACAACTTTTCCTTCCGGCACGCCGTCTTTCATGGCAAAATCTTTGTAAAGCTGGCCATTTTCATAATAAATTTTGACCGGGCCGTTTTCTTTTCCGTCAACAAATACAAATTCGGCATATAACGCGCCGCTTGGATAATATTCTTTGGCCAAGCCCTGCATTTTGCCGTCCATATAAAAAACTTCGGAAGCCAAAGCACCTTCTTTGGTATAATGCTTAGCCGAACCATTGGGAATTTCATCGACAATCTGCCACTCGTCTTCAATTTGGCCATTATCATAATATGTGCGGAGAAAGCCGGTAAAAGCGCCATCGGCACAATCTTTTTGCATTTTGAGTTTACCGTCTTCAAAGTAGGTGCGTTCCGGGCTGGTGCAACGATCGTTCAAATAATCGCATTCAACCTTGAGCTTGCCGTTGGGATAATAATAGCGAAAAGCACCATGGTCACGCCCGTCTTTAATATCATTAAAAATTTTGCCGCCGTCATCAAACTCCACCACAATCTTTCCGTTGACAAACCCGTCAACATAGGGAATGGTGATAAACCCAAGGTTAAACCTTTGGCGCAGAGTTCCGCTATAAGGAGATCCGTCGGTATTAAACTTGGTTTGTGAAGCGGCCTTAAAAATCTGCTGCAACTGAGCGTTTGACAAAGCATCATCTTTTTCAACGGCCGAGCTGTTTGCGCAAGGTAATAAAAAGCTCAACAAAAACAAAGCAAAAAACTTTTTCATCTTATTTCCTCCGCCAAAATTTGAAGACCGCAAACGCCAAGACAATGCCGAGCAAAGCCGCCGCAAGAGCCGAAATTGCCGTCAGCAAATAAACTTTTTGCTGTTCTTGTTGCGGGTTTTCTTGTTCTTTGACCACATAGCCGCTCATGGCAATGGCTTTGGCGGTTATATTGCCTTTTTCATCATATTCTTTGAGTGTGCCCTCAACTTTGCCTTTTTTATAATAAAACTCTGATTGGAGCTGACCGTTAGGATAATATCTGCGCTCAATTCCGTCGCGTTCTCCGTCTTTGATAGAAACTTCCGCCAACAAATGTCCCTCATCGTCAAAAGCTTTCCACACGCCGTTTTCCACATTATCTTTATAAGGCACCAGGCGGATAACGCGTCCCTGTTCATTATACATTTGAGCAACACCGTTACGTTTACCGTTCAGGTATGGTGTTTCTGCCAAAAGATTTCCATTGGGATAAAATTCTTTCACCGTTCCCACAATTTGTCCGTTTTGCCACATAATTTCTTGGGTGCGTTTACCGTCTTTGTCAAAAGTTTGCATCTGACCTTCGGGTTTGTCATGCACAAAGTTCACTTCTTCTTGCACTTGCCCGTTATCATAATAAACGCGGCCCATGCCTTCTCTTTGGCCATCGACAAAGTTTTCTTCTTGCTGCAGTTTTCCGTTTTCATAATATTGCAAAAACTTTCCGTTTTTCTTTCCGGCGGTAAAATGTCCGACAGATTTAATTTTTCCGCTTTCATAAAGAGTTTTTTGCTCACCTTCGAGCAAACCTTTCTGAACCTGAGATTTTTGAAGGACCTTACCTGAGGGATAATATTTTTCAATCTCGCCTTCGGCATTGCCGTCAACAAAATTAACTTTGATCACTGTTCCGTCAGGGTTCACAAATTCAGCCGGGCCGTTTGCCTTGCCGTCTTTATAAGAAACATGAAATTTTATGCCATCGGCAAAAGTGCCGTCATCCGTGCCGGTATAAAGGGTTCCGTCTTCATTATAAGACGTTCCGGGTTGTCTAAACTCATACAACTCGTCGCTCCATGCCGAATTAGGCAAAACAAGCAACAAAAACAACAAAACAAACTTCATCAAAACACGTCTCCGTTCTCAACTTTTAATATTTGTTTAGGATAATACACACTTTTCAAAAGTCAATAACAGATTATATCATTTTAAAAATTCTTATCTGTAAAAAGCTCAAAAACTTTTTCCCCAAACTTGACAAGGCACACAAATCTGCCTATAAAATTTAATAGAAATAAATTATTTAACCTAAAATTATTTGGTATGAAAAAAGAAAAGATAATAAGAACGAGCTTTTTTGTAGCTCTGTTCATCGTTTTTCTGATATTGGGATATCAGGTTTTTAAATTATTTGATGACAATTGGGTGAAAAAAACTTACGCCCAAGATATAAACCAATACAACACCACATATGAGCAAGTGGATACAATCATCAAAACCCACAAACCTTTTTTTGATGGTTCGGACTTTTCTTCTGTTTTGACAACATACGTCCTCAAAACAAAAGATAACTCATATGAAATGGCCACTCCGAACAAATACAGCAACAATGCCGTGATTCAAAAAGGAGATAAGGTTTATATCAACACACTTTATGACAATCGCTGCGTGGTAAGCGAGCAAAAGCTCACCCCGGACCAGCTTAAAGAGCTCAATGCTCAAAACATTGCTCTTGAGCAAACGGCCTGGAAAATTGGTGCTTCGCTTGTTGTGCTGCTTGCACTGTTATGCAGCTTTTGTTTCTTTGAAAAATGAAGAAAAAACATTCTTTTGCTAAAAAAAGCAAGAGAATGTTTTTTTGTTAACCAAACATTAACCCGAAATATGGTAGTTTTGAATATGGATGAAAAGGTTTGAGTAAGAAAACCGCATCCAAAGTATTGTAATATATCAAAAAGTAGTTGGTGGATATGTCAGAAATAAGTTTAACAGCGTCCATGCGCAGCAATTTGTTAAGCTTGCAACAGATAGCAAAGTTGCAAGATAGCACGCAATTACGCTTATCCACCGGCTTAAAAGTTAATTCCGCCATAGATAATCCCAGTTCCTATTACACCGCCAGCTCGCTTAATAACCGAGCCGAGGATTTGTCTGCCTTGCTTGATTCGATGGGCCAATCGGTGCAAACCATCAAAGCCGCAACAGAAGGGATTGAGAAAGCAGAAGATTTACTCTCCCAAATGAAAGCGATTGCCGAACAAGTCAACACCGGGGTTTATGTGCCGGAGAAGAGCTATTTTGAAAAGTTGGTCGGTGCCAACGGTGCCGTGGTCACCAATGCCGAAGAGCTCCGCGCGGCGGTTGATAGCGGCAAAGAAGAAATCTGCGTTTATGGCAAAATAGATTTAGGCGACATCTCCACTTCAGGCGGCTTAAGCTTACAAGAAAATCAAAAACTCGTCGGCGTCAACTATTATGGCAACTTCGGCACCGAGGGCGAAGAGTTTTCAAGTATCTCCGCGACTTCCTCTGCCGCAAATAATATGATAGACAT
>CALXWB010000033.1 GCA_944392225.1 uncultured Alphaproteobacteria bacterium
TGCATTCCCGTACTTATTGTATTAATATTAATTTTTGATTTTGAAGAAATATTACATATTCCACCCGATTTTACATAAAAAGCATATCCATTTTTTCCTGTTGTCGTGATATTTATATTGGTTGAAGTATTTATATTACTGGTGGAATTACTGGTATAAATACCAATACCATATTGTCCTGATGTTTCAATATTGAATTGTCCGCTTAAATTTACTGTGGATTGATTCGTTGCAGATATTGCACCTCTCTCTACCCAATTACTATCATCATTTGCAACACTGAGCTTAATGTTTAAATTTTCTACATCTGCTATTATATTTATTCCGTTGGTATAAATAACACTACCATTACCGACACCAACTGTATTTTCATAATTTAAACTCAAATCACTGACTAGGCAACCAGTCTTTTTAATTTCTATCAAATTTTTTCCAACAGTGGCTGTTGCCGAAATACTGGAAAACTCTTCGCCTTCGCTGCCATAGTTACCGTAATAGTTAACGCCGACGAGTTTTTGGTTTTCTTGCAGGCTTAAGCCGCCAGCAGTGGAGATATCGCCTAAATCGATTTTGCCATAAACGCAGATCTCTTCTTTGCCGCTATCAACCGCCGCGCGCAGCTCTTCGGCCGTGCTGACCACAGCACCGTTGGCTCCGACCAGCTTTTCAAAATAGCTCTTCTCCGGCACATAAACCCCGGTGTTGACTTGCTCGGCAATGGCTTTCATTTGGCTGAGTAAATCTTCCGCTTTCTCAATGCCTTCTGTTGCGGCTTTGATGGTTTGCACCGATTGGCCCATCGAATCAAGCAAAGCGGACAAATCCTCGGCTCGGTTATTCAGCGAGCTGGCGGTGTAATAAGAACTGGGATTATCTATGGCGGAATTGACTTTTAAGCCGGTGGATAAGCGTAATTGCGTGCTATCTTGCAACTTTGCTATTTGTTGCAAGCTTAACAAATTGCTGCGCATGGACGCTGTTAAACTTATTTCTGACATATCCACCAACTACTTTTTGATATATTGCAATACTTTGGATGCGGCTTTCTTACTCAAACCTTTTCATCCGTCTTTAAAACTACCATATTTGGGGTTAATGTTTAGTTAACAAGGAGAAAATTATCTCTGTTTTTTAAAAATTTCTGCAATATCAGCGGCAATTGAATCTTTATCAAAAACAATAGCACAGATTCCAAGGCTTTGTGCCGCTTCCACATTTTTGAGCTTATCATCAACAAAAATCACTTCTTCAGGCTTTGCACCCAACTTTTGCAAAACGAGCTTAAAAATTTCAACATCCGGCTTCAACAACCCCAAATCATAAGACACAAAAACATTTGTTTTGCGCACCAAACCTCGCGCCGTATTTGCCAAATTTGGCAAAGCATTGGAAAGCAAACACACCTCAACATTTTGGTGCTTGAGAAAATTGATGATTTTTAAGGTTTGCGGATAAAATTCTCCCACACCCTGGTGCATGGCTTGGTCAATTTCTTCTTCAACATCCGGCGTATATTTAAACCCGCAATAAGAACAAACCGCGCGACAAAATGCCGAAAAATCAATTTCACCTTTCATAAAAGGTTTATAATCAAAGTGCAACATGCCGCCTTTTTGCAGCAGATTTTGCTTATCTGCCGTTTTTGACAAGCAATATTTGTTCAGCGGCTCCAAGGTATAAGGGTAGCACACCTGCCCCACATCAAAAATGCAATATTTAATTTTTGCCATGATTTTCCTCCACCGCCACTTTGATATATTTTCAGCTTAACAGAAATATTTCGGATTCCAACAAAAAAACGCGCCTTAACAAAATTTAAAGCGCGTTTTTTATAAATTTTGAACAAATAATCTTAAACCAACATGGTGTTCAGCAGTTCTTGACAATAAGCCCGCATTTCCTGGCTGGTCATCAAGGTCAGTTTGAGGTTAGACTTGGCCAAATCTTTGTTGGTGCCGCAGTCAAGGCGCATCACATCACACAAAACGCCGGTCAGTTTCATACCGCGTTCGGCAGCCAAGCCCATGGCATCAGCAAGGTTAATTTCACCGTTGGTGCCTTTGCGCACTTCCGGCAAAATATCCATAATTTCATTTGGCAAAATATATGGCCCCATGCTGGCATAATTAGACGGCACATCTTCCAAAGCCGGTTTTTCAATTTTGCCTTTGGCATGAACTTTGCGTCCGTCACGCACGGCACCGATAAGCGCCCCGTAACGCACCATCTGCTCACGTGGAAATTCCATAATATTTTCCACCATGCCGCCCTCTTCTTCATACACATCCAAGAGCTGTTTCAACACGCCTTCACCATGTGTGTTGATATAAACATCATCAGGCCACATCACAATAAAATCTCTTTTGCCGACAATGTCTTTAGCCATCAACACGGCGTGACCGTTACCTAAAGGCTCTTTCTGTTCGGCAAAAGAAAACTTCATGCCGTGCGGAATAATATCTTGCACGACTTTGAGCAAATCAAGCTTGTTTTTTTCTTTCAAATGCTGTTCCAACCACGGATAAGGTGAGAAATATTTTTCAAAAAGATGTTTGCAAGATTGGTCGCTATAAATGAACACAATTTCCTTGATGCCGATTTCCGCACAGGCATTAACGGCGTATTGAATAATCGGCAGGCTGTTTAAGGTCAAAAAACCTTTGTGCAAAACTTTCGTTGCAGGCAAATTGCGGGTTGACAAACCGGCCACCGGCAAAATACAAACTTCGGGTTTTCTTATCATCGGATTCTCCAAAATAATGAATGTTTTTTTATGCTATAGATATAACATATAAAACCCATTTCTCAAGAGCTATTTTTTAATTATCACACCCGATGCTTTAGAAATTTCACCGTCTGATTTTTTAACAATTGAGCTTTCCGATTGCGGTAAATTTTCCTCAGACTTTTTGCCGTTTTTTCTGATAATGACATTTGTTTTTTGCTTTTTGCTAAAGTCCAAAACTCTTGTATTATTATCAATGGCCTGCTCAGATTTTTCAATATCTTCCAAATCTCTGACCACGGTTTTGCTCACCCCAGTTCCTTTAACGGAAATTGAGCCGGTATTTTCTTCCAATTTTCTTTTTATCTCTTCTTCTTTTTGTTTTTGAGCATAAGCCTGTTCGGCAATCTCCACACGTTGGTCGGCATAATCAAACAGCTGTTTTTGCAACGCAACAATATCTTGAACATAGCCTCGGGCATCTGCATCGTCTTTGGCCATATCCATGGCAAAGCGGTTGAGCACACCCTCATCTTTTTGCACGGATATATCGGCATATTGTGTTTCCACTTTTTCAACCAGCTTGCTAAGAGTTAACAAATTGCCTTGCAAATTTGTTTTCAGGCGAGAGAAGTTATCATCCTGCGACAAAGAATAAGTGGTTTCAATTTTGGCCAAACGTTGGTTAAGCTCGCCGATTTTTTCTTTTATTTCATTTTCAACGCGCGTCACAAATTCTTTCTGATTTAAGATAAAGCGATAATTGTTTTCAATGATTTGGTTCAGATTCTCCACACTAACGGCGCCCATTTCTTTTTTTAAGTTTTCAATTTCATCTTCGGCTTCAAGGTTCTGATTTTTAACCTTTTGCAACAACGCATCATCCAAATTTGGATTTTGACGCAACAGCATCAAAGCAGACAATTTTGTTTTGAGCGAAGCAATGTTTTTCTCCAAATTTTCATATTCTTGTCTGATTTCCGGGCTGTTGGCTTTAGCTTTTTTAGATTCGATTTCGGTCTGCAAAACCGTGTCCAACTGGTTGATGAAAGATTGAGTTTGCAACAAATCATCATTAAGAGTTTTCAACCTTTTTTCTTTTTCGGCTTTGAGCTCGGCTTCTTTCTGAGCCTGAAATTTGGCCTGTCTTTGATTATACATGGCTGCCAAGTTTTCCGCATCAACACTCAAGCTTGGGTTTTGCAAACTGCCGCTATAAGCAAAAGAAAATGCCGGCAAGTAAGACGGATCGGAATATTTCAGCGTGAACAAACTTTCAATTGTCCATTTGCTGACAGAACCCCGGGCTTCAAGCCCCAAACTAAAGTCATCATCAGAAAAAGACAAATCACTCAAAGCATAGGCCTCATCTCTGACAGAAAACTTGCCTTCCACGCGTGCAATCTCTTCTTCGCCGTTTTGCAGGTTCTCATAGATAAAAGGAGTCAGCCCGTCAGACGTTTCTCTTGTGGTCAAGTTTTGCAAAACGGCAGCAAAATTCCAACCTTTAAACACAGCATCTTTAAGCGTGAAATCGGCATCGGCACGCAAATTTTCAAACATGGCGGCAAATGAATCGGCTTTTGTTACAAAAACAGAAGAAAAACTTAGCTTTCCGTTTTTAAGGCCATATTTTTTGCCATCAAGGAAGCTTCCCGCAACATCATAATCATTAATGCTGAACTTGCCTGACAATAACGGATTGGAAGTTGTTGTATCAAGCTTGAAATTAGCAAAACATTCATGACCGAGATATTTTGCCGAAAAAGGATCAACCTGCAACACGCCTGAGCTTAAATTAACATCAAACATGGCATCGGCAAAATTATGGTTTTTATAACTTAAATTCGCAATACCGAAACTTCCCTGAAAATCAAAACTGCGCAAAAAGTCATAATTCAGTTTTTCATTATCAAAAATCGGTTTTGCAATAAAGTTCACATCTTCCGTTGCATCGGCATTGATAAAATTGTTTTTTGTTGTTTGCTGCGCCTGCACGTTATAAAAAAACTTATCCAGCTCAAACTGGTTGATGCTAAGTGCGGTAGAAACAAATTTTCTTTCGGCGGTTCCGTCATACTGCACAGATCCGCTAAAGGTGTTGGGCCCGATATTAAAGTCAACATTTGGAAAATCAAACTTTTGCAAATTGCCTTGCCCGGTTCCGTTCATGTTAAAAAAGCCCAAGACATAAGCTTTAGGTTCATAATCGAAACCAAGATCTTTCACCATTTTTACAAAATCGGGGCTTTTTATTTTCAAATTTCCGTCTGCGGAATAAGCCCCTTCCTGAGCAAAAACTTTTCCCTCAAAGTTAATATCAATATCTTCAAGCTTGGCCGTGGTTTGTGTGGAAAAATCTTCCAAATTTCCGGTAGATAAAGACTTAAATGTCAGTTTTTTCAAATTGCTTTGACCCAATTTTCCCTGTGGCACGTCAATCTTGCCCAAGAAAGAAGAAATATTGCTTGTGGCAAAATCAACATTCAAACTGTTAAACCTTGCTCTTTCGCCAAAACCGCCGACATAGCCGCTCATGCTCACTTTGGCATTGGCAAAATCAGAAATGCTCAAATTATTAACCGTCAAAACACTCTCTTGCAAATCAGCATCAAAATCCACGAGTTGATAAGGGATTCCGCCCCAAATAATGGTATTAAACTTGGTTTTGAGTGTCAAATTAATATCATTGAGCCAAGCAAGTTGCATAAAGCGAAAATCAATTTGCTTGACCAAACTTTGGTTGACCATATCTTTAGGCAAAGGGGCAATATAATCGTCAAGATTAACCATATCGGAAGACAAAGCCGCATACAAGCTCACTCTATCTGCCAAAACGGCAGCCATTTCGCCGTTTATCAGGCTTTTATCAATCTGCAAAGAAAAAGGAGCAACCCCGATTTTTTGCAAATTTCCGTTCAGGTTTCCGGAAAAATAGACCCGGCGCAGAAGCGTATCTTTTTCTACCGCAGGCTGAATATCCAACCAAGCCAACATCTGGCGAAATTCATCGGTTTTAAAACTTGTCTCAAGTTCATATGTCAGATGATTGAGAGAAGAATAAATTTTACCGTTGAGTTTAACGGCGGCATCACCGGGCAAAACGGCGCTTAAATCATTGAGCGTGATTTTATTGTCAATCAAATCAAAACTTAAGTTAAATTCTTTGATGGCCTGATTTTTATAAGAAGACTTAACGGCCTTAACATCAGCCAACATATCAAAAGGCAAATCGGGTTTGAACTCGGCCTCGGCATCTTTATATTTGTTCCACAAGTCGGAACACAAGCTAACCAAAGGTGTCATATCCAGGTTGGTAAAGTTGAAGGCAAATTCAACTTTAGGGCGGAAAGGCTTATCGGCATTTTGTTTTCCGTTTTGCATAGGGGGCATCGGCACGAGCAAGTTTCCGGCGCCGGCCGTTTGGCCATATTTCACCACAAAGTTGGAAATCTCAGCTTTTGCCTTATTGCTCTTCAAATCAAAAGCCACCGCCAACGGATAATCATAAGCCGGTTTTAGTTTCATATTATCAAAATTAGAATTAATAAAATTCATCAGCTGCTTAGATTCAAAAATAACATTACCGTTGAGAGCCTCGTTTTGCAGCAAGACAGATCCGTCAAAGCGCACAAAAGTCTGTGTGCTGGGCTGGTTTAAGACAAGATTCAGGTTGGTAGACAATCCGTTAGAGATTCGGCCGATGGAAAAAGCAAAACCTTCGGGGTTGTTATTTTTAACATATGTTCCCTCGATTCGATATGGGCCGAATATGGTTTCGGCAATCACTTCCGCATTGATATTATCAATAATTTTATGGATTTGGTGTTTTTCATCAGAAAAATTAATCGTGGCATTTTTAAAGACCACGCTATCCAGCGCAATTTCCATATTTTCCAAATTTTGGCGTTGTGCGTCGGACAGCGGCGTATTCCAATTGATTTCGCCGGCCTCGTTGATTTCCAAATTGATTTTTGGTTCCAGCAAAGACATCATTTTAACATCAAAATCACCTTTGAGCAAAGCCGGCAAAGTCAAATCCACCACCAAAGATTTAATTTCGGCCAACGGGTCGGCTTTTTTCTGCTTTGGGTCATAAATTTTTATCTTTTCCGCCTGCAAATTGGGTGATGGCAAAATTGTCAAATGCACCGGCCCTTCAAAGACAATTTTTTTGCCGGTAAAATTCATAAATTCGGTTGCAATTTTGTCTTTATGCTGGTTCCAATCAATATTGGAAATATAATAATATCCGGCGCCGACCCCGATAACAATCAAGAAAAAGAGCAACAGAAAAGTGTTTCTGAGCCAATGAGATTTTTTTTCCGGCGCATCAAATTCATAAACGGGCAAAGGTTCAGGTTCATCTGTGACAACATTTTTTGCAACATTTTCATCAGGTGTTTCTTCAACATTTTCCTGATTAAAATATTCTTCATTTTGGAAATGTTGGTGCAGTTCTTCCGGTGTGATCTGCTCGGCGGCGGGATCATCATCGGCATTTTTCAAGCTGTTTTGCTCTTTTTTGCTTTTGGAAAACTTAGAAGCCATATTTTGAAAAAAATTTGTCACGCGCGCTCTCCCGCAGATTAATAAATATTAAAGATTCTACGTCTATGCTGTATTATTATACAAAATTAATTAATAAAACTTTTAAGGTCAACATGCAAGAAACAAACAACACAAAAAAAGAGCAAAAACTTTTTCTTTTGGCCAAACAAGCCAGAGAAAATGCCTATGCCCCTTATTCAAACTTCAAGGTTGGAGCCGCCATAGAAAGCCAAGCCGGCAAATTTTATGCCGGTTGCAATGTCGAAAACGTATCATATCCGGTGGGCACTTGTGCCGAAGCCGGCGCCATTGCGGCCATGATTGCTGCCGGAGACAAACAAATCAAACGGATTCTCATTATCGGAGACGGCAAAGATTTAATCCTTCCCTGCGGGGCCTGCCTGCAACGCATCAAAGAGTTCGGCAGTCATGAAACCGAGATTTTGTTGGCAGATCTGCAAGGTATTCAAAAAAAATATCATATTGAAGATATGTTACCGATAGGATTCGAAAGTTTGGAGTAAAAAAAATGAGCCGGACAGCACAAGATTATATCAAACAACATTTAGGGGCTTATCACCCGCAAACGCTTATCATTTTAGGCAGCGGATTAGGCCGCCTGGGAGAACAGATAGAAGCTCCTGTTTTCATAGATTATAAAGACATTCCTTCTTGGCCGCAAAGCACCGTTGCCGGGCACCAAGGCCGCTTGATTGCCGGCCAGATTGAAGGCAAAGAGGTTCTGTGCATGCAGGGACGTTTTCACCTTTATGAAGGACATGCACCGCAAGTTATAAAAGATGTCATGACCACTTTCAAAGCTTTGGGCATAAAAAACCTGATTGTGACCAATGCGGCAGGTTCTTTGAAAAAAGATATGGCGCCGGGCTCCATCATGCTCATCACGGATCACATCAACTTCAGCGGCAAAAATCCGCTCATCGGTGTTAATGATGATTCGCAAGGTCCGCGTTTTCCCGTTATGAGCGAGGCCTACACGCCGGCGTTTCAAGAAAAAATCAAAAAAATTGCCAAAGAAGAGAATATTACCCTGAAAGAAGGGGTTTATCTCATGGTTTTGGGACCAAATTTTGAAACCGCCGCCGAAATAAGAGCTTTTCAAATATTGGGGGCAGATGCTGTAGGCATGTCCACGGTGCCTGAAGTGCTTTCAGCCGTTTATTGCGGATTTAATATTTTAGGGCTGTCCGTCATCACCAATTTTGGCACCGGCCTGGCATCAGATTTTCACGGTCATGAAGAAACCTTGGCTCAAGCAGACAAGGCCGCCCAAAACTTAACCAAACTCGTGCGCCGTTTTGTAAAGGAAATATAAGATGGATGATGTTTTAGCAGCTCACGCTTTGTTAAGGTTGTTAGACTTGACTTCGCTAAACGAAAAAGACACCGAATATGGCATAGAAGAGCTCTGCCGCAAAGCACAAACACCATACGGCAATGTGGCAGCCGTTTGCATATGGCCAAAATTTGTCACTTTGGCCAAAAGACTTTTGCACGGAAAAGATATAAAAGTTGCAACCGTGGTTAATTTTCCGCAAGGTGAAAATAACCTCGGTCTGCTCAAAAGAGAAATTTATCAAGCACTTGATGCCGGCGCCAATGAAATTGATGCCGTTTTTCCATATCATGAATTTCTCAACAAAAATTATAAAGCCTGTGAAGCTTATGTGCAAACCGCACGAGAACTTTGTGAGGGAAAAACCTTAAAAATCATTTTGGAAACGGGAGAGATTAAAAACAGCTTAAAAATTGCCAATGCCACCAAAATTTGCATAGGAAACGGGGCAGATTTCATCAAAACCTCAACCGGCAAAACACCTGTTTCAGCCACCCCGGAGGCTGCCAATATTATCTTAGAAACCATAGCACAAAGCAAAAGCAACGTTGGTTTCAAAGCCAGCGGCGGCATAAGAACCATTGATGATGCAAAAAAATATTTGATTTTGGCCGTAGATATTATGGGCTATAAATGGATAACGCCGGCCAATATGCGCATCGGCGCCAGCTCATTATTAGACAACTTAATCAAAACCATCAAACAAGGATATTAAAATCATGTTGCCGCAAGAAATCATTCGCAAAAAAAGAAACAAACAAGCTTTGAGCAAAGAAGAGATAGACTTTTTCATCAAAGGCGTAACCGATGGCATCATCATGGATGCACAAACGGCAGCTTTGACCATGGCCATATTTTTGAACAAACTCAATGCTGAAGAAAAGGTCAATTTAACCCTGGCCATGCGAGATTCGGGAGATGTTTTGCATTGGCAAGATTTCAACGGACCGATTGTTGACAAACATTCTTCCGGCGGTGTCGGTGACAAGGTCAGCTTAATGTTGGCACCATTAATTGCGGCTTGCGGCGGCTATGTGCCGATGATATCCGGCCGCGGATTGGGGCACACCGGCGGCACGCTTGACAAGTTTGACTCCATTCCCGGCTATCAAACCATGCCGGATAACACTCTTTTTTATCAAACGGTCAAAGAAGTAGGTTGTGCCATTATTGGACAAACCGGCAATTTAGCGCCAGCCGATAAAAAAATTTATGCCATAAGAGATGTCTGCGGCACGGTTGAATCGGTTGACTTAATTACCGCTTCCATTCTATCCAAAAAGCTTGCCGCCGGGCTCGATTGCTTGGTCATGGACTTAAAATGCGGCAACGGCGCGTTTATGGACAATATGGAAGATGCGCGTGCTCTGGCTCATTCCATTGTTGATGTTGCCAATGGTGCCGGCACCAAAACCAAAGCCGTTTTAACGGATATGAACCAGGTTTTGGGCAGAAACGTAGGTAATGCTTTGGAAGTCAAAGAAGCCGTAGAATATCTGAAAGGCAAGAATATAGATTCGCGTTTGCACAAAATCACCTTAGAGCTTTGTGCCGAACTTTTGGTCATTTCAAAACTGGCAACAAGCTTGGAAGAAGCTAAACAAAAGCTTGAAAAAGCCTTGACCTCGGGCAAAGCCTTGGAAATTTTTGCCCGCATGGTTGCCAAGCTCGGCGGACCGAAAGATTTTACCGAAAACCCGGATAAATATTTGCCGCAAGCCAAAATTGTAAAGCCCTTATTTTCTGCAAAATCGGGCTATGTTTCCGCCATGCAAACCAGAAATATCGGCTTATCTATTATTGGTTTGAAAGGCGGGCGGATTCGCACCGACCAAAAATTGGATTATGCAACCGGATATAGTGAATTTTGCCAAGTCGGTGATTTTGTCGATGATAAAAAGCCAATATGTTTTATTCATGCGCAAGATGAAAACCAGTGGAAGCTTGCCGCACAAGATTTGCTCAACAATATTGAGCTTTCAGAAGACAAACCCAAACTGGCTCCAGAAATCATAGAAAAAATTGCTTAAAAAAAAATCCCCATACCCAAAACGGTATGGGGACTTTTTTATATTTCTGACAAGAAGCGCATGATTTGGGTCTCTTGCCGCAAATTGGCCACAAGTCTATCCAGTTCTTTTACATAGACCTCTTGTAAAGCATATACATTGAGGTCGTTGTTCTTAATAAACTCAGACAACGCCTCAACATCTTTCACTTCTTCTCCGTTCAAGATAATAGAATTGAGAAGATTGCTCACGAAAGAGGCTATCTCGCGTCCTTTTACGTCATTAAGGATTTGTTGCAACTCATCCTTAACCTGTTCAAAAGAACCTCCGCAGCAGAGGCCGGATTCATTTTTGACCCATATCTTGGCAACAAGGTTCTGATTTTCTTTGTTGCCGTAGGCATAAATCCGTAGCACGACCATGCATAAGTCAAGCTCTTGCGCCACGGGCAGATAGCAAAGCATATGGACCGGCGACTTAAGCATTGCCAGCGGGTCATTTGAAGGCATATTAAACTGCCCCATTTCTTTATCTGACCCGAAAGCCTTCCGCACACTCTGGAAAAAGTCAGGACAATAATTAAACTTCTCCCAAAAACGGAAAAATTTAAAACAATTTTCCTCCCAATGGACAATGAGGAAAGGTGCAATGTTTTCAATAAAAACGTTAGCAGCCTCTTTATCCACAGTTTCCTTTGACAAAGCATAATTAAACATGCTGTTGAGCAGAAACTGTTTCAACTCAGAGCTTTCGTTTGAATGGAAACATTCCACAATGGCTTTCATCTCTTCCAAAGAATAATATCTTTTGAATAAAGACAGAGATAAATCGAACCGATATCGGCCCGACACCTTGGTCAAAACTTTCGTCAATCGCGGAGCCCACTCCGGCAAGATTTTTTCAAACGCCGCTGTCACAAGCTCGTTTGAGTTCTCATCAAAACGGCCCCAATGGGACAAGAAATTGACAAGCATCTTGCAAAAAGCAACATTCGGCTTAACCTCTTCCACAAAGGCTTTGCCTGTTTCCAACCATTCCGGCGTTCTGTCAACAGATGTCAAAATGGCATAGATAACCTCGCTCAACCAAACATCGGTACGCTTTTCCTGATTCTGCAGAAAATTTTTAACAACCGAAATGGTTTCGGGATGGCGCGTTGAAAAATAAATCAGCCGTGCAAAATACTCCTCCGGGATGGTTGCCGTGATTAGAGATTTTTCCACAAATGCCTCCTCTTCCTTAGGAAGAAGGAAAGACAGACCCAATCCCGACATAAAGAGTTTAAGGGCTTCGGAAGATGGCAGAGCCTTTTTCAAACTCACCAGCAGAGGATCCGTTTTCGGATTTTGCAACAGCTCCAAAGCCGCAGGCAAAATCTCGGGATGTGAATCAAACGCCATGGAAAAAGCTTCCGGCGCTTCCGAATGAGGAATCAACTCTGAAAGAAAAAATAACGGATCTTGATTTTTCAAAACCTTAATCCATTGATACCTTAAGGCACAAAGCCTCATTTTTTTGTTTTCCGAAGAAAACCATTGCTCGAAGTTCTCTCTAGTTTCCATGTATACATATATTTAGTGAATAAATAATATTTATTTGAGGGTAAGATATCTTTTTTGTATATTTTCGTCAACAAAATATTATCAAAAAATTTAAATATTTTTGCTAAACTGCATTTAT
>CALXWB010000034.1 GCA_944392225.1 uncultured Alphaproteobacteria bacterium
TTCACAAGCTTCTCAATCAGTGTTGCAATTGTTCTAATCGGACAAATCAGACCAAAAATAAAGGAAACTCCCGTCAGCTTGGCGGGAGTTTCCTTTTTTTTGTATTTCCATTTAGCGCCTATTTGAACTGCGCGTTATATAAAGACTTATAAGCGCCGTTTTCAATTTCCATCAGCTCTTTGTGAGAACCGCTTTCAACCACTTCTCCATCGTTAATCACAATGATTTTATCTGCATTATGAACCGTGGACAGGCGGTGCGCTATGACAAACACGGTTCTGTCTTTCATCAGATTTTCTATGGCTTTTTGAACAACAGCCTCTGACTTATTATCCAGTGCCGAGGTGGCCTCGTCTAATATGACAATCGGCGCATTTTTGATAAAGGCTCTGGCTATGGCCAAGCGTTGGCGTTGGCCACCTGAAAGCAAAGTGCCTCGCTCGCCGATTTCTGTGTCCAGACCCTTTTCTTGCTCAGCAACAAATTCGTCCAGGCAAGCCATTTTAACCGCTTTATTTATCTCTTCTTCCGTGGCATCTTCTTTGCCTAGCATGATGTTATCACGCAGCGTGCCGCCGAACAAAAAGTTATCCTGAAAAACCACCGCAATTTTATCGCGCAAACTTTCCAAAGTATAATCTTTGATGTTTATATCATCAATTTTTATCTCGCCGGATTTAACGTCATAAAAACGCGGTATCAGATTGACGATTGTGCTTTTGCCGCCGCCGGAGTTGCCTACCAAAGCCACTGTTGTGCCAGCCTTGGCCTCTAAATTGATGTTTTTCAAAACAGGAACATTGGGATCATATTCAAAACAAACATTTTCAAAAACAATGCCTTTTTTGATTTTTTTCAGTTCTTTGGCCAGCGGTTTTTCTTTAATCTCGGGTTCAATATCCAAAATTTCGGCAATGCGCTCTATGGCCATGAACGAAATCTGAACCGCATTGAAACTCTTACCTATATTTTTTATCGGCGTGTAAAGTAATATCAAGGCCGTGATGAATGATACAAAGTTGCCGCTGGTGATGGTGCCGTTTACAATCAAATAGCTACCAAAGCCTATCACGGCGGCCACACCTATGGCCACAATCACGTGCATCATCGGGGTTAACCATGCCGTTTTTTGCACCATCTTTATGCCCAAACGGAACAAACGACGCAAAATGCCGTCATATTGTTCATAAATATGCTTTTGCAAATTGTATGACGTGATGGTCTTGTTGCCGGAATATGTTTCATTATATTTGGTCAGAATGGAACCGCTGGCTTTGACTTGCTCTTGCACCACGTTTTTGATTAAGCGGCGCACGTAGGCCAATGGCGCCAAAGCGCCTCCCAAAACCACAATGGCAATCAGGGCCAGCTGCCATGAGTTATAAAACAAAACACCAATCAGCGATATGGTCGAAAATATGCGGCTGGTAAAAACACGCACATTGTCCAGCAAACCCGTGCAGGCCGTATCGGCATCGCCCGAAAAGCGCTGAATGATAAGCCCTGAATTGTTTTTATCAAAAAATGCTGATTCCATATATAACAGTTTTTTATACAAATCGCGTTTGACATCTTGCGTGATTTTCATGCCGACCCAAGCGTTCATATAGGTGGACATATAGGTCAGAGCACCTTGAAAAACCGTGAACAAAACAATGACTATCGGTATGAGAAACGGAGAATGCGCCGATTTATCTACCAAAACAACATCCATAAACGGCTTTAAGGCCCAGGCAATCACGGCATCTAAGGCGCCGATCGGTATGCTCAAAGCAACGGCAAACAATGCCCTGACATAGTAGGGTTTGACATATGGCAACATTTTTTTGTAATGCACCGAAAACGCCATTTGCGGTGTGGTTGATACTGCTTGTAAATTTATTGTCATTTATTTTCCTATATTAATTTTAAGTATTTTAAAATAATCCAAATTGCGGCAAACTCGGCAATTATCATCAGCAAAAATATGTGCTGATAGCTTTTTTTGGCGTTTTTATGGTGAAACCATTTCTGTGCAACATATGCCCCTATCCAGCCTCCTAAAAACTCCAAAGTATGCAAGGTGTTTTCTGAAACCCGCCAATCATGCCTGATGGCTGCTCTTTTGTCAACATAATATGCAATCATTGTGACCAGGTTGATGGACACAAGATGGAAAACCAAAAACAGCAAAAACGTTTTTGGAACAAACGGCGTCACGGTAAAATAGTGTGTCTGCACAAAGTAGGCCGACAAGATGACAATGGCACTATGCAAAATATAAAAGCTGTTTTTTTGCAGCGGACGCAATAAGGCCAAAAGCCCAATCAAAATTGCCGAAAAAGTTAAAACCATTTGATATCATCCTTTTTGTCTTCCAGATTGGAGTTGCGTTTGGCAAAGTCCGGCAACAAAGGTTCTTTGAAGTTCTTTTTCATATCTATCTCTTTGGCGGCCTCAATCATCAAGGCTGAACGCTCTTGCGGTTTGGGGTGCGTCTCGGTTGAAAAATAGATATTATTCTTGAAACGAGCCGCCAGTTTTTTTTGCATGATACTCATTTTTTTATAATCATAGCCGGCACGCGCCACATAATAAACGCTCAAATAATCGGCCTCAAACTCAAAATCTTTGGAATAAATATTCCGGCCAAACTCTTCACCGATGTTTGCCGAGTTGCCTCCGGGGTTGTTGGCTAAGCCGTCTAAAATGCCGCCGGCCAGAGCCCCGAGGGCAGCATTGAGCTCGCCTGATTCCGGGTGACCCAAGGCATTGTGTGCCAGCTCGTGCGCCAAAACGGCCGATAACTCCAAGTCATTTTGCATATAATCTATCATCGGCATGGTTATATAAACATCTTCGCCATCGGCATAGGCATTAATATCCGGGTCGTCTTGGATAATTTTCAAATCATAGGGGCAAACATCATCCGGCTTTAGGGTCAGAGTTTTGGTTTTGCCTTTGCGCTCTACCACAATCTCAACCGGCTGCCCCAAGGTTGAGCTGGTTAAATTTTCTTTCAAAATTTTATCATAATCTTTTTTGGCATCCGGCGTATTCGGAGCTGCCATGCCAAAAATCGTCACAATCCTGTCCATGGGTTTTAAGCCTGCTTTATCTGCCGCTGAACCTTTGATGACATAGCGCACATAAATGACATTTTCATCATCAAAATAATGCAGGTTTCTTAAGTCTTCCTCTTCTTCTTTTGTTTCTTTGCTGGTAATTTCCCACCAATGTTTTTTGGGCAGATAAACCCCAACATCAAAACCCAGACCCGGCTTTAATTTCCGATCACAAAGCTCTTGCCCCGTATTTTTCTTCAAATTATAAAAAACGGTATTGACCTTTTTGTCTCTTTCTACAGCATATTTTCTGGCATATTCATAATGCTCTTGGCGCATCTGTGTCTTGTCATACCAGCTGGTTGACGGTAAATTAGCCGTTGGAGTGGCACAGCCAAATAAGACGGCGCAACTTGCCACAAAAAATGTTGTTTTTATCTTCATACGCGAGGTCTCTTGTTTTTGTTTATCTCTTCCATCATATCTTCATATTGCGGACAGTTCATATAAGATACGTTTCTTCTTCTGAACTCTATCAACACGCGGTTTAAAATATAACTGTCCTCCTGATAGTCCGACATGGCTTCACAAAGCTCGGGAATGGTGGCTTTGGCCGCCCAACCGTTCATCCTTTCAGGATAACGATAAAAATCTTCCCGATCTACGCCGGAACCGCTGCAGGCGCTTAAGAACACAAGAAAGAACAATATATATTTTTTCATCTTTTTCTCCGTTGTTTTTCTGTTAAACTAAAATATTTTTTTGAAAAAAGCAAATATGTTTATTGCAAATGAGGTGAATAAGTTGAAAAAAATAATGAGAAAATATTTTTTACTTTATATAGTATTTAATATATTCAATTTTGGTGGTTGATGAAAATGAAAAAATATTTATCTTCTCTGGCAGCTTTAATGCTCCTTTCCGCTTGCAATACTTACAGTAATGAAATGGTCTTTTATTATGAAGATGAAGAGGCTACGCCCGAAGCCATGGCGGCTCCGTCCAAAGGCGTGTCTTCCGAAGAGCTTGTTATTCCCTCTGCCCTGCGCGAAAAAAACAATTCTTCTTCAGCCCAAAAGCCTGCTCCTTTGCCTGCCTCCTCTTCTGCCGAAACGCAAAATATTCCCACAACCTATGCGCAAGAATCCGTTTCTTTGACTGAAACCCAAAATTTGGATTTTTCTGCCGTTACGCCTCAGGTTTATGCCATTGCTGCCACAAGAGCTACTAACAAAATGCTTGATGATACTCAAAATTTGTATCAAGCACAAAAACCGAAACTTTTGATCCATAAGGCGGAAAAAATGAACACCGCCTTGCCTGATGGTTTGTATTATGCCGATAAGGTGGTTTATGATACCGTTGACGGATCTCAAAATTTTGTTTTGGTTGATAAGCTCGATAATGCCGATTTTCAGCTCAAAGTACAGGTTGACGCTTATGCAAACTCCGGCGAAAGCACTCCTGTTATCATCTACCATCTGGCTTTGCTTGACAAAAGCGGCAAAGAAATCGACTCTTGGACCCAAGACTTAAAACAACTGCAAAATGATGATAAAAGCTGGTGGTAAAACTTTATGAAAAAGTTTTGTTCTCTTTCTGCATTTTTTTGTTTTTTGATTGTTGCTTTTCTTGCAACAACAGATTTTGCTTTAGCTGAAGAGCTTGCGGATGCAAATGTGGAAGTCCTTGCCGGGAGCGCTTGCGAAAGAATCAAAACAGATGAAACGCTTTCTTCCGTCCGCCTGCGCGCCATTGACAAAGCAACTTTTGATGCCGTTAAAAACCTTTCCGAAATCAAAGAGCTCGAACAATATTATTCCGAACATGATTTGAATGTTTTGGTTTATTCTTTGGTCGATAATTATATTGAAGATTTGAACACCAAAACCACGCAACAAGATGATCAGAAAATTTGTGTTGATATCAGCGGATATGTTCAAAAAGACAATATTGTTCTGGCGCAAGAAGAGTTTTTAAGCACTGCGCCTTCTGACCAAAACTCAACCCAAAATGAGGATATTCAACCAGAAAACACACCAGATGAAACTTATTCTGAAATGCCATCGGCAGCGCAAACCGACATAGATGCTCTTGATGAGGAAGAAGCGGAAACCGTTGCTACAAATGAAAACAAAAAACTTATTTATATTGCACCGCTTGAGTTTTTTAACAATACAAAATCAAAAAATTTGACAGCACCGCTTAAAAACCTGTTCTCCGAAAACAGCTCTTTTGCTCTGACAGAAAATGAAACCCGGGCTGACTATAACATTGTGGCAAAAGTTTTGAAAGCCAAAGTTGATGCTCTTAACGCGCAAACAAAAAGGCTGCAAATGGTTGTTTCCGTCACGGCAACCCAAAGCGGCACTGATAATTCCTTTACCGAACACCAAAACCGCTTTATCCTCTTTGAAGCAAAAGATGACGAACAAAAAGTGGCGGCAGATTTGATGAACCAGCTTCTGACAAAAGCCGGAAAATTGGTGATGAAAAAGGTGGCGCGTGATGCAAAAATCGAGAACAAATCCAGCGAACCTTTTATTACGCCCAAAGCCTCTAACTGAGGCCCAAGGCCTTGTGTGTGAAAACGGGATGCATTTTCCAGTCAAAGTTTGAAAGTTTTTCTATTTGCATTTCCGCATAATAGCCTTGCAATTTTTCTTTTAAGCCGTTCTCAAGTTCTTCCAACTCATTTCCCTGTGCTGATACATATAAGTCCGTTTTGAGCTGCGGCAACGGAAAATTTTCCAAATCATAATCATAAACACATAATTTTCCGTTCAATTCTTTTAAGATGATTTTTTGAACATTTTTGAAATGTTCAACATAATTGTAATTTTTATATGCGGTAATGACTTTTTTATAAATATCTTCTTCCGGAGCCTGAGGGTTATTAATCAAACGCTCCAATAAATAAACATTTCCCCTCATGGTGGCAAATTTGAGCATTATCGGATAATATTTTTTAATTTCGTCCGACAAATTGTCAAAACAGGGTTTGAGCAAAGATGAGGCCATATCCATCAACCCCAAATTGAGCAAGTTGTTGATGTATAAATATTTTTCTGCCCTTATCATGACATTGCCCTTATCCCAAAGTTTATAGGCAAAAGCCTTGGCTTTGTCATAATTTCCCAGCATGGTTTGCGCCTGCATCAAAGCTATCGGCGCCAGATTGTCATTTGGATTTTGGTTTATCTCCATGTATAAAGATTTTTCTATGCGGAAAATGATTTCTTTTTGATTGAACGGCTGGTTCATTAATTGATTATACAAAAACAGGATTTGATCATCTTCTTGTTGTTGCATATTATTTGCCATCTTAGCCTCTCTTTTCCAGCATAAAAGTTACGGGACCATCATTTATCAACTCTACCTGCATATCGGCCTGAAAAATGCCGGTTTGCGTGTTGACGCCATAGCTTTTTAAACATTCTACAAAATATTCATACAAAGGTTTGGCATCCTCCGGCTTGGCAGCTGTTTCAAACCCGGGGCGGTTGCCGCGGCTGGTGTCTCCGGCCAAAGTGAACTGAGATACTGCTAAAAGTTCACCTTTTATATCTTGCACAGACAAATTCATTTTGCCCTCAGCATCCTCAAAAATGCGTAAATTGACAACCTTTTTGGCCAGATACTCGGCTTCTTTTTTATCATCGCCTTTTTCCACACCGAGCAAAATCAACATACCCTGCCCGATTTTGGAATAAAGCTTGCCCTCAATTTCCACCGAGGCTCTTTTTACCCTTTGCACCAATGCTTTCATATTTTTTGTTTTCCTTTTATTTACCAATGGTAATTATTATAAAACATATTATATTTAAGATAGTTTTAATTGTCAGGCTTAAATTGATGAAAAAAATATATTCTCTTATACTTTCTTTGCTTTTTATTTCCGGCTGTTCCTCCTTTGGCAAAGGTATTGCCGAGGCGGTGCTCGAAAATGATGACAAAGTGGACACCCGCCAGTGCGACATCCGCGGTGATAAATTTGACGGAATCAACCAATATTTTGCCAAAGGCAAAGAGGTGAAGGTGCTTATCATTCACGGGGTGGGAACACATCAATCGGGATATTCGGGGCGAATCCGTGATAATTTGTGCAAAAAGCTCGGGCTCAAAATTGTTTCCCGCCGGCCTAAAAATATCACCCTGATTGACCCCAATGATAAGAAAACCGTTATCGGCACCTTGCGTGTTTCTCGCGCACAAAGCACGGACAAACAAAAAAACATTCTTTTCTATGAGCTGGCTTGGTCTGAAACCACCATTGCGCAAAAGCAAATTTTGAAATATGACATGGCCAAAGAAAACACCTATAAGCGCGCCGCTTTCAACAATGTGGTTAAAGGCTTTATGAATGATACAGTGCCCGACCCGCTCATCTATGTGACCGATGAGCATAATTATATTTTGAATGCAACCAAGCAATCCACATGCTGGATGCTCGGCAAAAGTTGGGACCAGCTGCAAGACGGTTCACAAAAAATTTGCCAGGTTGCCCCCTATAAACAAATCAAAGCCTTGAGCGAAGATAACATCATCTTTGTGACCCATAGTTTGGGCAGCCGCATCTTTATTGACTCTATCTTGAGTCTGGCCGATGATGTGGCCGCGGCAGAAAAAGCCAACCCGCAATCGCAATATTATATCAAGCAACTCCAAAACAAAGAGCTGACCGTGTTTATGCTGGCCAATCAGTTACCGTTTTTGCAAATCGGGCGCAAAGTTCCTAAAATTCATGGACAGATGGACTCTTACTGCCAAGAATCGGGCAAAAATTACAATCACCGCATTTTCAAACGTCTGAACATTGTGGCTTTTTCCGACCCCAATGATATTTTGAGTTATACCATTCCGCAAAACTTTGCCGATAATTATCTCGACTCTCGGATTTGCCCTTATGTGACCAATGTGACGCTGAATATTATTGAGCCGGTTTCGGCTTTCGGCATCAGCGCCGTCAACCCTTTGGCCGCGCATACCAATTATGACAATGATGAACGCGTGCTGGAAATTATCACCCAGGGCACGAAAGATGACCAAAATGAGGTTATCTCTTCCGGCAAATGTTATTTTTATGAAACGCAAGATTAGGAGGAAAAATGGCTGAATATAATCTTTATGACAATAAGCGCTATATTTTGGATGGCATGGGCGGGCTCTCACATGAAGACAACGGCAAATTTGCCATTTGGCATAATCTCGATTATCAAAACCCCAACAGCTATCAGATTTTGCTTGAAGATTATCAACTTGATCCTTTGATTGCCGATGCTCTTTGTGATGAAGACACGCGTCCGCGCTTTGTTTGTTATGAAACCGGCATCTTGCTCATTTTGCGCGCCATCAACCTCAATCCCGGCAGCAACCCCGAAGATATGATTTCTCTCAGGTTCTGGATTGATGAACACAAAATCATTTCTCTCCAGCACCGCAACCTTAAAAGCATTAAAAAAATTGCCGATGCTCTGGAAAACAAAACCGGCCCCAAGAATCCGATGCAATGTTTTCTCACCTTTGCCAGCGCCATTGCCGATGTTATTGCCAAGACCACCAATGATTTAACTGACCGCACTGATGATATTGAAGAAGAAATTATTGATATTCAGGATTTGGATGACTTTAATATTCGCAATGAAATTAATGATCTGAGGCATGAGATTATCTCTTTGCGCCGCTATATTGCGCCAATGCGTGAAGTGTTTCAAAACCTGCAACTTGAAAAAAATCCGCTTATCACGCAAAAAGCCAAAATCCGCCTCAAAGAAGTGGCCAATGATATTGTAAAATCTTTGGAAGATTTGGATTATTGCCGTGAGCATATTTCTTTTTATAATGAAGAACTGCAAGGACGCATCAGCGTTAATATGAGCCGGATTATGTATATTATATCCATCTTCACCGCAATTTTCTTGCCTTTGACACTTATCACCGGCTTGCTCGGGATTAACGTGCAGGGAATCCCGCTGGCGGATAATGATCATGCCTTTTGGATTGTTTGCGGCGTGATGCTCATCATCAGCCTGGCTCTGGTTTACTTTATGAAAAAGAAACGCTGGATGTAACACCCATTATCCTTGATAAAATATATAACCGAAGCAAACAGCGGCGATAATTCCCGCAAAATCAGCCAGCAAGGCGCAGGGCAGTGCGTGTCTGACTTTGCTGATTTTGACCGCACCGAAATAAACCGCCAAGACATAAAAGGTGGTTTCAGTTGAGCCTTGGACAATGCAAGAAACAAAGGCGGGAAAGCTATCTGCCCCATAGGTTTGCATGGTTTCAATCATCATGGCACGAGCACCGCTGCCGGACAAGGGCTTGAGCAAGGCGGTGGGCAATGCGGCCACAAAAGCCGTGTCCAGCCCGCAAAAGGCAAAGAATTTTTCAAAACCCAAAACAATCAAATCCAGCACGCCGGAACTGCGCAACACGGCAATGGCCACCAACATGGCCACCAGATACGGCACAATGCGAATGGCAATCTCAAAACCTTCCTTGGCACCTTGGATGAAAGTTTCATAAACATTGAGCTTTTTTATCACCCCTGCTAAAATAAACAAAATGATAAAGCCAAACAAAACGGCGTTGCCCCACTCGGCCGAAGAGGTCAAGCGCACCTCTGCCGGAAGCGAGGTAAAATACCAAGCCACACCGCCAATCAGCAAAGCAAAGGCCGCCATATAGCTCAACACCACGTGGTTAAAAATATTGAGCTTTTGCACAAAAGCCACGCTCAAGAACCCCACCAAAGTGGAGATTGAGGTGGCAAACAAAATCGGCATAAACACCGCTGCCGGATTGGCACTGCCCAACTCTGCCCGATACATCAAAATGGTAATCGGAATCAAGGTGACGGCTGAGGCATTTATCACCATAAACAAAATCTGAGCGTTGGAAGCTTCATCTTTTTTCTTGTTTAACTCCTGCAACTGCTCCATGGCTTTTAAGCCCATCGGCGTGGCAGCATTATCCAAGCCCAAAACATTGGCCGCCATATTCATAATCATTGAGCCCATGGCCGGATGCCCTTTCGGCACTTCCGGCATAATTTTGCAAAACAAAGGCTCTAAAACTTTAGCCAAAACCTTTGTTAACCCTGATTGCTCGGCAATTTTCAGCAACCCAAGCCACAAACATAAAATGCCGGTCAAGTTCAAAGAAATGCTGAATGCGGTTTTGGCGGAGATGAAAATATCACCGACAATATTGCTCCAAATGCCGCTTGTGCCCAGATATAAACTTTGCACCAAAGCGGCTATAAAACCTAAAACAAAAAAAGAAATCCATATTACATTCAGCATTTTTTTCTCCTTAAAAAATACTCTAACCCATTATTTTTAATAAATCTTAAAGATTAGGTTTTTATAATAAGTTCATCATTTTATGGAGATTTGACATGGAAAAATATATATTATGGCTTATTGCAGCCGTTATTGTTCTTGGCTTTTATCTGATTTATGTTTCTCTCATCAAGAAGAAAAACCGGCTCAAAGAATCGGCTTCCGGCATTGATGTCCAGCTCAAAAAGCGCTATGACCTCATCCCAAATCTGATGACCATGGCCGCCAAATATATGGAACATGAAAAAGCCATGATGGAAGAAATTGCCCGCCTGCGCAGTGAAGCCATGAAGGTCAATTTTACCGCTGACCCGGCTAAAAAAATTGAGCTGGAAAATTTGCTTTCTTCACGCATGAATGACTTTAAGCTCTCTGCCGAAAATTATCCCGATATGAAGTCTAATCAAACTATGCTCAACGCCATGGAAAGCCTGAATGCCGTCGAGGAGCATATTGCCGCCGCTCGCCGTTTCTACAATGCCAATGTGACAGAGCTTAAAAATGCGGTGGAAATTTTCCCGAGCTCTTTGATAGCTAAAATGATTGGCATTAAAGATGAAATGCCTTATTTTGAGGCGGAAGAACAAGCTAAAAATTCTATCAACGCGCAGGAGTTTTTTAAATAAAATACCATGGAAAATCGAAGTATTGAAGAATTACGAAACGGGTTTGATGCTTTTTATCAGGAAAAGCTGTTGCCTTTGGCTCAGCAGATGGAAAAATTGCGCCAAAAATATTTTTGGTGCTTTATCATCGGCTGTGTGGCTGCTTTTATCTTGGTGCCGATTATTGTATATTTAACCATTAGACATCAGGAAAATTTGCTCGAATCTGAAATGGGGCAAGATTGGCCGACTGTTTTGTATTATATGGCGGTGTTGATTATTTTGGCGGTGGTGGCATCACCCTTATATCTTTATCGTAAAAAAGAAAAAAACCTGCTCATGCCCGAATTCATTAAATATTTTGATGGTTTTTCTTATGCTTATGAAGAATTTATCGGCACAGACGTGATTTATGGCTCACGCCTGATTGATGATTTTAATCGCCGTCAAAGCGATGATTATTTCTATGGAACCTACAAAAATGTTAAAATGATTGTCTCTGAAGAAAAGTTTGACAAACTCAGAGTTTATTATGTTGAGGATAAAAGAAAGCAAAAACTTTCAACCGTTTTTGACGGAATTTTGATTTTGTTTTCCATGAACAAAAAATTTTCCGGCCAGACCGTGGTTTTTCAAGATAAAGGCGTTTTTAACAAAATTGCACAATGGAACCGCAACCTTTCCGGCCTGGAAAATGTGCATTTGGAAGACAGCCGTTTTGAAAAAGAGTTTGAGGTTTATGCTTCTGACCAGGTGGAAGCGCGCTATCTTCTTACCACCGCTTTTATGGAAAGAATGCTCAACCTGCGCAAAATGTATCATGCCAACCAAGTTGAGTTCAGCTTTTTTGACAATCACCTCTTTATCAGCCTGACAACAAAAAAGAATATGTTTGAAAGCACATCTCTGTTCAAAAGCTGTTTGGATAGAAAAATGATTGACAGAACCTTTGAACAATTTCTTTCCATCATGTCCATCATCGATATTCTGAAACTGGATAAAATCCAATATACGGGATGAAACAAAAAAGAAACCCCCGCGTAAAACGCGGGGTTCTTCATATGCGGCTATAAGCCTTTAGCACTGGCATCCCCT
>CALXWB010000035.1 GCA_944392225.1 uncultured Alphaproteobacteria bacterium
TATGGTTTGGGAATTTGTTTATTGGGCTTTTTGTTCGGCCTTTATGAATTTGTCAAAATTAAAAAAATGCCGGCTCATACCTCCATGCTCAAAGTTTCTGATTTGATTTATTCTACCTGCAAAACTTATATGAAACAACAAGCCAAGCTCTTGGTGGTGTTGGAAGTTTTCATTGCAGCATGTATTTTCTACTATTTCTACGGTTTGCAAGATACACCTTTGTCTAAGGTCTTTACCATTTTGGGCTGGTCTATCTTGGGAATCTTGGGCTCTTTCTGCGTGGCTTGGTTCGGTATGCGAATCAACACTTATGCCAACTCGCGCACCGCTTTTGACTCGCTCAAAGGAAAAGCTTATTCCGTAATGAGCCTGCCGCTTCGTTCCGGCATGTCTATCGGCGTGATGCTCATTTGCGTTGAGCTCGTGATGATGATTGCCATTTTGCTCTTTGTTTCTCGCGAAAGCGCCGGCGCTTGCTTTATCGGCTTTGCCATCGGCGAATCTTTGGGGGCTTCCGCTTTGCGTATTTGCGGCGGTATCTTTACCAAAATTGCCGATATCGGTGCCGATTTGATGAAAATTATTTTCAAAATTGATGAAGATGATGCGCGTAACCCCGGCGTGATTGCTGACTGCACAGGCGATAATGCCGGTGACTCGGTCGGACCTACCGCCGATGGTTTTGAAACATATGGTGTGACAGGCGTGGCCCTCATCAGCTTTATCGTGCTTGGTGCCGGTATGATGTATATGCCGAACGGTGAGCTTGCCCTCATGCCTAACGGAATTGATATCCAGGCTCGTCTTATTGTTTGGATTTTTGCTATGCGCTTGCTGATGATTGTGACCTCTATGGTTTCTTATTGGTTGAACGCCAAAGTCAGCAAAGCCATTTTCGGCAACAGAAAATCTTTCAACTTTGAAACACCTTTGACCTCTTTGGTTTGGTTTACATCCATTATCTCCATCTTGGTAACCTTTGGCGTTTCTTATGTGATGATTGGTGATATGGGTGAAGATTTGTGGTGGAAACTCTCCGTTATCATCTCTTGCGGAACCTTGGCCGCTGCTTTGATCCCGGAATTTACCAAAGCTTTCACTTCCTCAAAATCCAAACACGTGCAAGAGATTGTTAATGCCAGCCGCGAAGCCGGTGCCTCTTTGAACATTATCTCAGGTATTGTGGCCGGTAACTTCTCTGCTTTCTGGAACGGTTTGGTGATTGTCGGCTTGATGACGGTTGCCTATATGACCTCAATTTCCGGCTTGGATCCGTATATGGTTTATCCGACCGTGTTTGCCTTTGGCTTGGTGGCTTTCGGTATGCTCGGTATGGGACCTGTGACCATTGCCGTGGATAGCTATGGCCCGGTGACCGATAATGCTCAATCTGTTTTTGAACTTTCTCAGATTGAAGATATTAAAGGGATTAAAAAAGAAATTGAAAAAGATTATGGTTTCACCCCTGACTTTGAACAAGGTAAACAACTCTTGGAAGAAAACGATTCTGCCGGAAATACTTTCAAAGCCACGGCTAAACCGGTGCTCATCGGCACAGCCGTTATCGGTGCTACAACCATGATTTTCTCAATCATCTTGCTCTTGAACCTCAAACTCATGCTCCTTGATCCGAATGTGCTCTTGGGTATGATTTTGGGCGGCGCCGTTATTTATTGGTTCTCGGGTGCTTCCATGCAGGCTGTTTCAACAGGGGCTTATCGCGCTGTGAACTACATCAAAGAACATATTAAACTTGACGGTAAAACGGCCGCTTCTGAAAAAGATACGCAAAAAGTGGTTAAAATCTGCACGCAATATGCGCAAAAAGGTATGTTTAATATCTTTATCGTGATTTTCTCTTTCACAATTGCCTTTGCTTGCTTTGATGCCAACCTCTTTGCCAGCTATCTGATCTCCATTGCCGTGTTTGGTTTGTTCCAGGCTCTCTTTATGGCTAATGCCGGCGGTGCTTGGGATAATGCCAAAAAGGTGGTGGAAGTGGATTTGCATGAAAAGGGAACCGATCTTCACGCTGCAACCGTGGTTGGTGATACGGTCGGTGACCCATACAAAGACACATCATCCGTGGCTTTGAACCCGATTATTAAGTTCACAACCTTGTTTGGTTTGCTTGCGGTTGAAATGGCCGTGGCAGCCCCACGTTGTGTATCTTTGGGTTTGGGCGTTGTCTTCTTTGTTATCGGTTTGATTTTTGTTCTGAAATCTTTCTACGGAATGAGAATCGAATCAATGAAAGACTAACACTTTCTTGAAATCAGAAAAAATCCCAGGCTGATGTCTGGGATTTTTTTTGTTTGACACACAAAATATTTTATGTCTATTATGGCAAAAAATAATTACTAATTCTAATATTTTATTACTATGAAGAGAAATATGAAGAGAAATGATTTGAGATTGATGCTTTTTAATTTGATGCATCAGTCAGTATTTAAAGAACAGATCATGCAAAGGCTGCAAAACGAGTTGTCTGAAAAAGAAAAGGCAGCTTTGCTTTCTTTGTTAAATGTTAATCCGATTGATATGCTCGACCAGGAAAAATTGCAAGATTTCGGTTACCTTCAGGGTTTGGCAAAAGCCTATGACGTTTTTATGGTTAGGCTAAACAACCAATCGGTCTTGTTTGCAAAATGGATTGGGGAACTAGAAAACATTGCGAAGTATTTAAGTATTCGCATGGAAAATGAGGATGAAACATCTTCTGTTTCGGGCGATATCTTGCGCTTTGTGCGTGAGTTGCGCATATTTTTTGATACACCGAGCGTCCACTTTGAAACGGCTGAGCGGAAAATGTTGGAATCCATCAAGGATAACAAAGAGGCCGATTTGAACGCCTTGGTGGCTTCTTTGTTGTGCGCATTCTCTTTTAATGAAGAGAATATGCCGCTGGTGGAAGACTTTTTGCAAGAAAAAGGAACTCTCATCAGAGAGTATTTCAAAATATTTTCTTGGAAGAGGCTAACTCTAGGAACGATGTGGTGTTAAAAATTAAAAGCCTTAGGTTTATCCTAAGGCTTTTTTCTTTTGGTTCTTTTTGAGCTTGTTATCCAATCTTTCTTCTTTAATACCCACCGGGTCTTGGTGAATGATGATAACGGCATTGGGGTAGGCCTCTAATAGATTGTCTTCAACCATATCGGTCATATCATGTGCGGCGGCAAGCGGCAAATCACCATCCAATTCCAGGTGAAACTCAAACATATATTTGCCGCCTAAGTCATGAGTCCTTAAATCGTGAATCCCTTTGGCAAAAGGTGATTCCATCACAATTTTCTTAATGTCTTTTCTGATCTCGGGTGAGAGCTCGGCATCCATGAGTGTTCGGACGGAATCGGCAGCAATTTTGTAGGCATTGAATAATAAATAAGCCGAAATGCCGATGGCGGTCAAACTATCAAACCAAGAAATGCCAAATACGGAAACAATGACCAATGAGATGATGATGGAAAGGTTGGTCATGACGTCTACCATATAATGTGCACTGTCGGCACTGATGGCTTTGGACTCGGTGAGCTTTGTTACATGGCGCTGGTAGGCAATTAGCCCCAAGGTGGAAACAAGAGCCAAAATCATGATCAAAATGCCAACGGTGGTTTGCTCAATCGGGCGTGGATATATCAAACGGCTGATACCGTCATACATGACAAATATGCCGGAACCGGCAATGAATGCGGCTTGCACAAGCGCCGAGATTGATTCTGCTTTGCCATAACCATAGCGAAAAGCATAGCTCTCCTCTTGGGAGGAAAAACGCACGGCTATAACCGTAATCAGCGAAGCGCAAATATCGGTCAAGCTGTCTATCATGGAAGATAAAACAGCCAAAGATCCCGTATATAAGGCACCAAACGTTTTGAGCAGGCACAGACTTACGGCTAAGGTTAAACTTGCGGCCGTGGCTCTTTTTTTCAGCTTATTTTTCTGTTCTTGCGTCAGATATTTTTTGTTCATAGACATTTTTTTATTTTTTCCATATTGCTCTTTGAAATTTGTTGATATTTTCCCTGCATGTAGGAAGCAAAACGATTTAGTTTTGTTTCTTTGGGAATGGTTGCGAAATGATATTTGACATAGTATTTATCTCCATTTTGCCAAAAAGACAAATCTATTTTTTCGTTGCCTTCGACCTGCAGGTTGAGCTCAAACAATTGTTCAGGATTTTCAAGGTTTGCAACGGTGGATAAAATCGGCGTGTTTAACAGATATTTTGCCAAATTTGCCAGATTATTGATGTTGGTATTATGGTTGCAGCTGAGCAGACGACCAAAGCTTAAATCCCAAAGGTTGCTGTAGGTCCATTGCAAACCATCGGTGCTTAAATCTACCAGCTCAACAGCTGCCAACCAAACCTGAAATTGGTTGTCAAACTTGATATAAGCCGCACGCGTGCCACGGCCGATTTCAATGTCATATTTGCCAACCTCAAAACTCAAAATATTCTTTCCGGCTTTATCTTTCAGCTCAACGCGAATATTTGGCGAACCTTCCAGGCTTGTCGGCTGCAAACCATAAGCCGCCAAATTTTCGGCTTTATCAGATTTTTTTTCATAATATCTGGCTTCTAACAAAGCACTCAGAAAGCTTCTCACTCTTTCTTGTATAACATATAAATCGGGATATTCGCGTAAAACCCATTCTCCGTCTTCTTTCCAAAAATTGAGCGTTTGTGTGTTGCTGATGAGGCTTATTTCTTCAACCTCGTTTATCTTGTTTGCCAGATTCGTAAACAGCGGCGTGTTTTCTCGCTCATCTATTTTTTGGTGATTGTTCAGATGAACGGATAAGATACCCAAACCAAGCAAGCCCAAAGCTGCCAAAGCTAAATATAAAAGCTGGCGATTGGGAACAAATTTTTCACCTGTAAATCTTCCTTTGAAATTTGTTTTTTGCAATTTTAAGATAAGCAAAATTGCCATCAACAGCAGCGGAACCGCATAAATGTTGAAAAATTTGATCTCGGTATCTATTTGCTCAATCTCTTGATTGAGGTTTTGTCTGATGTTGCGCAGTTTCAGATATTGTTGATTGAGCTCTTTTCTGATGTTGGTTATCAAAGAAAGCTCGGCGGCGCTGAAGTTTGTCCTTTCTTCAAAGTTTTTCTTGTTCCAAATTTCTTTCAAGCCGGCTTTGCTTTTTTCTATGGCAGATAAAATTTCTTGCTCCTGAATTGCAAAGTCTTGCTGAGATTTTTTTCTGATATGTTCGAGTTCTTGGAAGCGTCTTTCTTTTGCCGATTTTCCGCGAAGTTCAATCAGGTCATTTCGGCCAAGCAAAACTTCTAAAGCGTTGAGCACAAAATTGGCATTGTCAAAAATCGGAATAATCAGATTTTCATCATCGGTGGAAATGGTTTTGGCCCAAAAAGCATCATATAAAATATCGGTGTCAGCCACGGCAATGATGTCAAACGGGTGTGCCGGATCTTTGCTGATGATGTGCGCGGCAATGATTTTGACATAATCATCTTTTTTGAACTTTCTTAACAAAACCGAAGGATCAACGGCTTTTTGTGCCCAGGCTGAACTCACAACTTGAGAATTGTTGCTGGATTTGAGCAACGGAATAAAAAGAATATTTGCTTTGGGTAAGGGGCTGATGAAAGAAACAGAGCTTACCAAAAGTTTTTTTAAGTTTTTTGTCTCTGGAGCTTCTTGATTGATGCCGTCAGGTAAGATATAAAATTGCAACAAATCTTGTGTGTAGCTTGGGTTTTGGTTGTCATTGCCAACCTGAACCGTGAGTGAATTATCCAAATCGGCAATGGCCATATCGGCATTGAATTTGAACCCCCAAGCCGTTGTCAATCGGCTCAAATCCGAAGCCTTAAAGTCTTCTTGAACCGGGGCAAAAATCCGTTCCGAATCGGAGGCAATGTCCAAGAAAAGCAAAATTTTTCCGCCGTTATCCGCATATTGCTTTATGGCATCCAGCATGTCGGCAGAAAAATCGCGCGGATGAATGATGATCAGCGCTTTAAGGTTTGCCGAAATGTCTTTGGCAGATGAAACGGACTTTACCGTATAATATTTTTCCAGTTGATTGATGATTTCCCAACGTGAGGTGGCAACATTGGCAATCACATTGTCAAAAACAGAAAGCGTGCTGATAACGCCGATTTCGGGTTTGGTGTTGAACAATTGATATATGGCTTCCGTAATATCTTGCTCCAAAAAGTTTTGTCTTTCCGGCGTGAAAAGTTTGATGACGGAATATTTATCAATGCTGTTATTGGCCGTGAGACCAAAGTAGGCCGGCTCGTTGAAATCTATCAGCGGGAGCGCTTTCAAACCATGGGTGATGGCAATGTCTTCCGCTTTGCTGAAAGGTGCGGGGGTATAAACGGCATAGCTCAGTTTGCCATCAGAGATGTCGGCATATTGTTGCAACAGTAACCTTATTTGGTCAAACATGTTGCGATATTCCGGATTGCGGCGGCCAAGCTCCGGCGTATAATAGAGTTTAACGGTGGTTTCATCCGGCAAATTTTGCAACAGCTTTTGTGTGCTTGGCGTGAGAGTGAAAATTTTTTCTTGCGTAAAGTCATATTTTATGGATCTGGCATAGTTATTAAACAACAGATTTAGGCCAATAAAACCGCATAAAAACAGGATAAAGCACAAAATATAATAGGTTTTGTTGGTTGACTTGAACAAGCCGGCAGCACCTGCCGTGCGAAAATTGACGATGATGACGGTGGTGAAGTTGAACAAAATGATAACAGAGGCGAAGAACAAAATGTCTCGTAACTCTACCAGCCCGCGAATGATGCTGAAAAAATGATTTTCAAAGCTAAATGAGGCTATCATGTCTATGATTGAAATCGGGGCAAATAATCTGAAAAAGGACAAAACATATTCCAGGCCGCAAAGCATGAAAATCAGAATGGCAAAAACGGATAAAACCAATGCACTGACTTGGTTTTTGCTCAAAGCAGACATGGTTTGAGAGATGGATAACATGCAGCCTGCAATCAAAAAACTGCCGATATAGCTGATGAAGATGACCATGTTATCCGGCTCGCCCAAGATATTGACCGTTATCCAAAAAGGAAAAGTCAGCACCAAAGCCAAGCCGCAAAATAACCAGGAGGCCAAAAATTTTCCCAAAACCAGAGCGGTGGTTGAAACCGGCATAGTCATGATTTGCACAACGGTTTTGTTTTTGAATTCTTCTGCCCATAGGCGCATGGAAATTCCCGGAATAAACAGTAAATATAACCAAGGCTGATAGGCAAACATGGTTAGCAGATCGGCCTGACCGCGATCAAAAAAATGGCCAAAATATATGGCAAAAGAAGAATTGAGCAGTAAAAAGGCCATGAGATAGACATAAGCCAGCGGAGAAAGAAAATAGCGCAGAAGCTCGTTTTTGCACACAATCCAAAGATTTTTCATTGATTTTCTCCCTGAGTCAGAATCTTGAAAGCATCAGCCAAATCGGAACAATCTGCTTTGAACAACAGGTCTTTTAATGTGCCGTCAATGATGATTTTGCCCTTGTTCAGCAAAATGATGCGGCTGGCTAAATGTTCCGCTTCTTCCAATAAGTGTGTGGAGATGAGTATGGTTTTATCGCGCCCCATGGTTTTGATGAGGCGGCGCATGTGTTCTTTTTGGTTGGGGTCCAATCCGTCGGTCGGTTCATCCAGAAGCAGAATCGGCGGATTGCTGATGATGCTTTGTGCAAAACCCACACGGCGCAGATAGCCTTTGGACAAGGTTTCTATTTTTTGTGCCAGCACGTTTTCAATTTTTGCAATTTTGCAGACTTCTTCAAGACGTGTTTCTTTGTCTTTGCCCCGAAAACCACGAAGTTCGGCCATGTAGTTTAGAAAATTTGCCACGCTCAAATCAGGATATAGCGGTGCTCCCTCCGGCAAAAAGCCGATTTGTTCTTTGCCTTTTATCGGGTTTTTTGAAATATCTTCTTCAAAAACAAAAATTTTTCCGCTGCTCGGTGACAAAAAGCCTGATATCATATTCATCAGTGTGGATTTTCCGGCTCCGTTAGGTCCCAAAACGGCAATAATCTCTCCCGGAGATGTTTTGAATGAAACATTGTCAACGGCATAATTTTGATTGAATTTTTTGCTCAAATTTTCAATTCGCAACGAGGAAGTCATTCTTTTTTCTCCGTTATTTTGTTGATTTTGCCGCCGGAAACTTCTTTGACAACCGCTTCAATATTAATGTTGTTGTCGGGAGCTTTGCTCTTCCAGATATATTCGGAAACGGCGTCAGGTGAGGGTTGTTTTTCAGAGTCAAAATTTTCCTCATAAGCTTCCATCAAAGCAAGCAGAGCTGCCGCCGAAAGACCTCCGTCAAACGTGCCGCCGGCAGAGCCGATATTAAGCGTGTTGTTATATAGTTGCGGTGATGCGGTGAGATCTATGCCATATAGCGTGGAAATATGCTCGTTTGTGATGCCGTAGCGGTTGAGCTCTCCCATAATCAGATCAGTTTCTTTTGGGGTGCCGAGAATCACAAAATAGTCCGTATCGCGGTTCAAAAGCTGGTTCAAAATGGGGGTAAAATCAGTTTGCCCTTCTTTGAAAACAGCTCCGTTGACTTGATATTTTTCTTTGAAAGTGCTGTTAAACATATTGGCAAAAGTTTGATACTCGCCTTGAGATAAAATGATTAAGCCGATGTTTTTTATGCTTTTGCGTTCAAGCTCTTGAGATAACAGATTTAATATGTCTTGAAATTTGCTGTGCACCGTGAAGTTTGTGTCGGCAGATCCGATGATGTTTATATTAACGCGCGGCTCAGGGGCAAAATTAAAGGCAAGAATGGCCGCCGTGTTTTCGGGCAAAGGTTCCTGTTTGAGGTTGTCCAGAAAGAAAACATCATATTTATATTTGTTGGCCGGGTTGGTTTGAAGAAGCGTTTTTTCCATGGCTTGTTTGGCAGCCAGGCCTATGTGCTCGTTATTTCCCGATAAGGGTAAAAATGCCGCAATTCTTATCATCGGTTTTAAAATAGACTGGCTTTGTTTTGGATTATAAAGTGCGGCAAACAAGGTGGATAAGGCTGTGAGAAGCATGATAATCAGTAGAATGATTTTCGTTTTTAAGGTTAAAAAATGCATCAGACTTGTTCCTTTATTTTTTGTTGATTTCATATAAGGCAATGGCGGCAGCGTTGGAAACGTTCAAACTTTCTACTTTGTCAGACATGGGTAGTTTGACGGTGGTGTCGCAGTTTTCTTCAACCAAGCGGCGCATGCCTTTGCCTTCCGAACCCATGATGAGTGCAATTTTGCCGGACTTATCCATTTGGTCTATATAGGTCGTGGCATAGCCGTCCAAACCAACAACCCAGAACCCGCAGGCTTTGAGCTTTTCAATGGCGCGAGAGAGGTTGGTTACACGGCAAATGGGCAAAAGTTCTATCGTGCCGACTGAGGCTTTGGCCATGGCGCCGGTTTCCGCAGGGGCGTTTTTGTCTTGCAAAATGAGCGCCAAAGTGTCAAAAGCCACACAAGAGCGGATGATGGCACCGATATTTTGCGGGTCGGTGACCTGGTCCAGAATCAAAACATGACAATTGATTTGATTTTCTGCCAGGCGGCAAACTTCATCCAAGTCATAATTTCTGAGCTCTTGACATTGCAATATAAATCCTTGATGCACCGAATCTTTGGGCAAAAGTTTGTCCAACTCTTTGCGCTCGGTTATGTTTAAGGCAAGGTTGCGCCCGCCAATTTGAAGTGCTTTTTTTATTTCTTCGGCATTTTCTTTGGTGCAAAAAATCTTGCTTATATTGCGTTTGGGGTTTTTGATCGCGGCCAAAACGGCATGTCTGCCATAGAGAAATATGGTGTTATTGTCTTTGTTTGCGGAAAAGTTTTTTTTGCTCATCTTATTTGTCTTTTATCTATCAATGTCAATGTGTTCAGCCTAGCGGAAATGCTTAGAAATTGCAATAAGAAAACTTTTTCTCGGCTTATTTATTTAATTATTTTTCTTAAAATTCCATCGGCTTGTTGAATAAGTTCATGAGCCTGCTCATAAGAAACTTTTTTGACGGCCATGACACAAGCGGTTTTAACCTCATGATGGCTTGCTTCTATATATGTTTGTGCTTCGGCATATGGAATATGTGCAATTTCTGAAACAAAACGGGTGCCGCGGTCTATCAATTTTTCATTTACCATGCGCAAGTCTATCATGTAGTTTTTATAGGTTTTGCCAATGCGAATCATGGCGCCGGTTGAGAGCATGTTCAAAATCATTTTTTGTGCCGTGCCCGATTTCATGCGTGAAGATCCGGTGATGGCTTCTTGACCGACAACAGGGTTGATGAAAATATTGGAAAAAGCTTTGAGCTTGGCATCAGGATTTGAGGAAATTCCAATGGTTTTGCAGCCTTTTTTTTGCGCAGTTTGCAAAACGGTTAAAACATAGCGCGGACCGCCGTTGGCCGAAATGCCGACAATAATGTCTTTGGGGGTCGGGTTAAAATCTTTTAAGTCTTCTAAGGCAAGCTCGGCACTGTCTTCGGCATTTTCTACCGAAAAACGCAGGGCTTTGTCGCCGCCGGCAATGTAGCCGCAAACCATGCCATGCTCTACACCAAATGTGGGCCAACATTCAGAGGCATCCAAAACACCTAATCTGCCGCTGGTCCCGGCGCCAAAATAGGCCAACCTGCCGCCTTGCTTAAATGCGGCAGCAATGAGCTCAATGGCTGCCCCGATTTGCGGCAAAACTTTTTCTATGGCCAGGGCAATTTTTTTATCTTCATCATTTATGAGCTTGGCAATTTCTTGTCCGCTCATCAGATCAATGTCTGCGGTGGCGGGGTTGCTCTTCTCGGTTAAGGCTGTGTGCGTCATCTGAAAAACCTCTCTGTTGTTTGTTTTCTTGATATATTATGTCAAACTGGTTAACAGATGGTAATGATGGTTATTCACAAAAATAAAATATTTTTTAATTGATTATAAAAAAATGTGTTGACAAACGGCGCAAAATAAGGTTAGTTGCCTATCAGTGATTATCTCTTGAGGAGTGTTCCTCACTACCTGAAGTTTTTATAAAATGGAGGGGTGGCAGAGCGGTCAAATGCAACGGACTGTAAATCCGTCGACTTTCGTCTACGATGGTTCGAATCCATCCCCCTCCACCACTGATAAGGTTTAACTCTGGATAGAGGTTGATTAAGCGGGTGTAGCTCAATGGTAGAGCAGAAGCCTTCCAAGCTTATGACGGGGGTTCGATTCCCCTCACCCGCTCCATTCTCTCCCTTCTTACCGAATCGTATTAACAACAAAAACAATTAGGATCTTTTAATATGGCAAAAGAGAAATTTGAGCGCAATAAGCCTCACTGCAACATTGGAACCATTGGCCACGTTGACCACGGTAAAAC
>CALXWB010000036.1 GCA_944392225.1 uncultured Alphaproteobacteria bacterium
TTGCTGCGCATGGACGCTGTTAAACTTATTTCTGACATATCCACCAACTACTTTTTGATATATTGCAATACTTTGGACGAGGTTTATTTAATACTCAAAACCTTTTCATCCGTCTTTAAAATTATCATGTTTTGAGTTAATGATTGGTTAACAAACAAAAAAAGCTTGGAAAATATCCAAGCTTTTTTCAATTTTATTTTGCTATTTATTATTTTTTTATTTTTCGCCGACTTTGGTTTCAAAGGTCAGTTTGTCGCCGGTGGCGGCATAAGTTTCAATGGTGCGGGCGGCTTTTTTGGAAAGTGCAATGCACCCCGGGCCGGAAACACAGCCACCTTCACAGCACATGACTTCAATCATGTTGTTTTCTGAACCTTTTAAGGCATAGCGTTTCAAAAGTTTGACACTGTCTTTGGTCAGACCGTCAATCTTTTCGGTGCGGATATCGGCTTTGCCTTCAACCAAAGATTGGACAGCACCGGCTACGCCGCCGGAAACCGGGAATAGTCTTCCTTGCGCGCAAGAAACTTTTGCAAACTCGGCTTCTCCGGCCGTGGTGACATCTATATCTTGCGCAATGAACATGGCGGCTATTTCTTCAAAGGTCAGAACATAATCCACATAAGGATCAGATTCTGCTTCAACTCTTTTGGCTAAGCATGGACCGATGAAGACGGCAATGCAGTTCGGATCTTCTTTTTTGACCAGCTCAGCCGTATAATACATTGGCGTATGTGTGCTGGAAACATAGGGCTTTAATTCTGGAATGTGAATGTCTGCCGCGCGGAAATATGCCGGGCAGCAAGAGGTGGTCATGAAGTTGGCTCCTTCTTTCATTCTTTCCAAAAATTCGGCAGCTTCTTTTTGGGTGGTGATATCGGCACCGACCGCAACTTCTACAACCTCATCAAAACCGGCTTTTTTCAAGGCGGCGACCAAGTTTTGCGGCTTGCCGTTAAACTGGCCGATGACGGCCGGAGCAACCATGGCCACAACCTTATGATCAGTATCATGGAGCTGGCGCAAAACATCTATCATTTGTGAGCGTTCAACAATGGCTCCAAACGGGCAAGAAGCCAAGCACTTGCCACAGGAAATGCATTTTTCATGGTCAATATGTTCTATGCCGTTTTCATCTTTGCTGATGGCGCCGACCGGGCAAGCATCTTCACAGGGAAGTTTGGTTTTGATGATGGCACCATAGGGGCAAGAATCTTTACAAATGCCGCAATTGATGCACAAACTCTCGTCAATATGAGCTTTGCCGTTGACAAAAGATATGGCTTTTTTGGGACAGTTTTCCACACATGGACGTGCAAAACAGCCTTGGCACATGTTGGTGACAACATGGTGCGGTTTGGCACAGCGGTTGCAAGCAGACGGAATGACGGCAATTTGGCTTGCTACCAAAGCTTTGCGCTCCAGAGCAATTTTGCCGAACTCGGATAAAGAATGTGCATCAACATCAATCCCGTCATCCGGGCTGAAACCCATGGAGGTGAGGCATTGTTCTTTTATAATCTGACGGTCTTTCTCCATGCTGCCGCGAAAAGGGGTGCTGCCCTCAGGTTTGATATCTGTGGGGATTGAATCGGCATGAGCAAATTTGTCATTAAAATAGTTTTTGGCAACTTCAATTAAGATTTTTGCACGCATAAAATTGGCGTTGTTTTTTGGTGTTAACAATGTTTTTCTCCAATCTGTGTTTGGGTTGGTCTGCTTTGTTTATCAATCTTTTAACATATAGGTTTTTTGCGTCAAGTGATTTTGTTGTATCTTATGCTTTCTTTGATATTAAATGTTAGCAAAAAAGTAATTATCTTGCCATAAATATAAGAAGTGTTTATACTTTGAAAAGTTTTGGAAGTGGGACTATTTAAAAAATGGCTAAAAATATTGTATATGAAAAATATTTGCTTGAGGCTTTGGATAGAATTTCTCGGCATCCGAGCGGATATTCTGTTTTGTATATTCATATTTCCAAGCTGCGCCCGAAAAACAGACATCCCGAATTTGTGAAGATTTTTGCCAAACTCTTTGACAGCGTGGCCGGAAATGCCCGCGGTATGCTCTTTATCTTGTCTAACGGCGATTTTGCCATTTTGGGAAAAGATATTACGCATGAGGTGGTTGATGAGGCCGTTATGAAACTGCGTGACGGGTTGTCTACAGACCCCATTTTGCACCTGCATGACAGTAAAGATTTTTTTGAAATTTATGACTTCCCCGAAGATTTTTCCCGCTTCTATGATTATGTGGCCGATCTTAAAGATAAAGCTGCTCAGATTGAACATTATGAAGAACCAGAAAAAAGGCCCGTTTCCGCCGAAGAAATTGATGATCTGATTAAGGCTCTGGATTTTATCGATATCAGCGAAATTGTCAAAAGACAAAGCGTGTTGAAGTTTTTCCCCAACGGAAAGTTTAAGGTTTGGTTTCAAGAGTTTTTTGTGGCCGTGAAAGACTTGTCTAAAAAGTTTGATCCAAATTTGAACCTGCTTGCCAATAAATGGCTCTTCTATTATTTTACACAGGCTTTGGATAAAAAAACAATTGCGGCTTTTTTCAGCGCCAGTTTGCAAAATTGGCCCGAGCAAATCAGCCTCAACCTTAATTTGTCTTCCGTCTTTTCCAAAGATTTTGTGCGCTTTGCCAAAGAGTTTTTGAAACCTGAACAAAAAGTGATTGTGGAAGTGCAGCTCACCGATATTTTTAACAATCTGCCGCAATATTTTAAGGCTAAAGAAATTTTGGGCAGCGGCGGAAATAAGCTTTTGATTGATGCCGTTTCTCCTTCCGCCCTCAAAGCGCTTAATGTTTCTAAACTCAAACCAGATTTGCTCAAAATTTTTTGGGAGCCGCTGCTCGAATATGATATGAATAATGCGGATTTGAAAAATATTATTGACCATATCGGTAAAGAAAATGTGATCTTGGCAAAATGTGACGGCCCCCAGGCCGTGAAATGGGGCGTTAAATATGGAATATCGGCCTTCCAGGGTCCTTATGTCGATAGTTTGGAAGTGGCTCTTTTGCGCAAAAATTGCCCTAATGCCAAAAATTGTTCCGTGGAGGAATGTCTGAAAAGAAAAAGATTGCTCGCCGGTTGGTATCGAGATGGGTGCAAACACAAAGATGTTTTGGAAAGCTTGTTATAGGGTGTTGAATTATGGTTATCTTTAACAAAAATGTTGAGGTTGCAGATTCTTTGAAAGATTTTCTTGTCTTTGATTTTTTGCAGAAAATCGAGGCCTCTTTGGCATCTTATCAGGCTTTGTATTTGTTTACCGGCAAGCTGCAAAATCAAAACCTGCGTCAGTCTCAGAAAATGTCATTGATTGAGATTTTTGATAATGTGGTCAAAAAAACAAACGGCGAGGTGTTTGTTTTGCCCAATGATGATATGGTGGTTATCTATGGCGAAAAGGCTTACGACGAAATTCAGGCTTGTATGATTAAGGTTTTGTTTCTCTTTCATGATGACCCGTTAATTAAAAATTCTTCCGACCTGATTCAAAACGGCTTTGCTAAGGTTTTTGACTTTAAATCGCAGTTGGATGAATTTAAAAAATTTATCAGAGAACATGTGCCGCAAGCCAAAGCTCAAAACGAGCAAGCTTCATCGGAAAACAAAAATCAGACCACAATCGGTTTGTTTAACAATCGCCGCAGACAACGCGATTTGACACCGACAATCTTGTCTAAAATGCAAAAAGCCCTCTCCATGATGGATTTTTCAAGCTTGATTCGTCGACAATCCGTTTGCGCCATTATCGGAAAATCTACCCCGCAGATGATTTTTGATGAGGTGTATGTCTCTATTGCCGATTTGCGCGATATGCTCATGCCGGATGTTAATTTGTTTTCCAATCCATGGCTTTTTATGTATTTGACAGAAACTTTGGATAAGCGCGTTTTGGCTAATATCAGCCGCCATGATGACGGCTCTTTAACCAGCAATTTCAGCCTCAATTTGAATGTGTCAACCATTTTGTCTGATGACTTTTTGAATTTTGATGAAACCACAAACCCCGTGCAGCGCTCCTCCATTGTTTTGGAGCTCCAGCTTACGGATATTTTCAGTGATATCAAAGCCTTTATTTTGGCCAAAACTTTTGCTCAATATCGCGGTTATAAAATTTGCATTGACGGAATTACGGTTGATAAGCTGCAATATATTGACAGAGAGCACCTGGACAGCGATTTGATCAAAATTATTTGGCATCCGTCTTTTATGGATGTGGTGCGCGAGGACAAACATTTTACCGATTATGTTAACAAGGCTGAACGTGCCCGCATGATTTTATGCCGCGTTGATGATCCGCAAGCGGTTGAGGTGGGCAACTCTCTCGGAATCAATCTTTATCAGGGGAGATATATTCAGCGTTTGCTCGCCGCACAGCCCAGAAAAACTATTTTTAATATTAGAAAATAGTGCTTTCTAAGGTTTTATCGTAAAGACATTTTCTTTCTGAGTTCATTGGCTGTTTCCAGATAGTGCGCCGAAGTTTCCGGCGTGCCCATATAGCCCAATGAATAGTTTGTTACAATAAAGCCAAACGGGTTTTTGGACAGGTCATCACGGTTGCGGAATGCGGGCTGTCCATAACCGATACGCAGCGTGGCACGCCAAATGTTGATATCCGGCTTGCTTTTGCCGGGATAATAATCATATGTCAAAAATTGAACTTGCCACAGGCCAGTTGCCATGATTTTTATCCACTCAATGGAAACCTCTCTTCGCAGAGATTGGCGACGGAAAAGTTCAATATTGTTGTTGGCTTCCATGTTTTCAAATTGTGCATATACATTGCTGCTGGAATACCAATATAAGGTGGAGAAAACGTCCCAACGTTCTTTTAGCTCATCATAATCTGTCGGAATGGTGTAGCGCAGCATGATATAATTATAAATATGCTGCTCGGTGATTAAATCCGTGGCTGAAATTTTTAATTCTTGCGGTTGGACTTGCTCCAGTTGTGAAAAATAATCATTAATATAAAGAAGGCGCGGATATGCACTGCGCTGGGGAAGCATGACATATATGACCGAAGCCAACATCATGTTTAAGCTGATGCTCATGCAGGCGATGATGACCAATATGCGCGAAGCCCATAGATAACGGCGCTCCGGCATGGCCTCGACATGCACACTTTCCGGGTATAAGCCTAATTTATCCGGGCTTTTTTTCTCTTTATATTTGAAGATGATGTTAAAAATTTCAGACATGAAATTTCCCTGCGGTTGCCGTGCTTTTTTATAGTTTAATCATTTATTCTTAATATTTTATATATGAAAGTTGAATAAAAGTAAATAAATACTGTTAATCTTAAAATAATTGGTATAACTTAAGCATAAAGATTGTTTTAAAAAGGTATGAAAGTTATGAAAAAATCTTGGTTGATGTTGGCTTTGGGGCTTGTGCTCCTGAGTGCTTGTAATATTTATCATACAAATTCCGATGCCGAACAAAACGGGCAAATGCCGGCGCCCGTCGCTTATAGCGATTGGGACAGAGCGATCCGCGTGGATACGGATTTGCAAAATATGTATGCCGCAACGCCCAGAAAAATTGAAAAACCGATTGATATGTATATGGCCATGGCTTTGGCCTTGAAATATAATTATACGCGCCGTATTGCCGGTTATGAACAAAGCATGACCGAAGTGGGCAAACTGACCTATGACCAAATGCCCGAGGTTTTTGCTTCTGCCGGTTATATCACCGATAAAACTTCGGCAAACTCCAGCTCCGAGCTTAAACAAGCCTGGAATATTTTGGATATCGGCAGTGTTTATTATCAGAGCCAAGATGCCGAATATAAAAATAATATTGCATATGAACAGAGCCGAAAAGTTATTCATAATATTTTGCAGGAAACAAGAATCCTCTATTGGAAAACTTTGACGGCACAAAAGTTTTTGCCAACCGTTGACGAGATGATTGAATATATGACTTTGGCCGTGGATGAAATTAATGCCAAGGCCAAAGAGCTGGCTCAGACAGGACAAAGTTTGCCCATGAGCGAACTGGTGCAAAAAAGAAAATATATGCAGGCCGTGAAACAGCTTTCTGCTCTCAAACGTGAGTTTGAAAATGCCGAAATCAGATTGGCAACTTTGATGGGCTTGCACCCCTATACTCAATATAAACTGGTCGGTCCCGAATATGGCAACTTCTCTTTGCCCGATATTAAAAGCAACCTCTCCGAGATGGAATGGATTGCGCTGACCAATCGTCCCGAACTGCGCGTTAGAGATATGGTCACTTCGCAAGATGATTTGAAACTTTATGTGAAAGAATATAAAGCACCTTCCGAAGTTAAATATAAAAATAACCCAACCTATTATAACCGTTTGATTGCCAAACAAGGTAAAGAGGTGGCTATCCATATTTTTGAAGATTTGAAAAACCCCAATGCGCAAGATTTGGAAAATTTGCGTCGGCAGAGAATCACTTCTCTTATCTTGAGCCAGGTTTATGTGGCTTGGGCAAGATATATGTCGGCTATGGAAGATTATCAAATTAATAAAGAGCTGGCCGATGTTTCCGAAAATATTGCCGAAGATGTGACAATTGCCGACGGCAGCCAGGCTGAAAAAAGCAAGTTGGAGGCAACACAAGCCATTGAAGATGAAACCAATGCTTATGGAGCTTATGTCGAGCTGCAAGATGCCATCGGCAATTTATATGCTACCTTGGGGCTTGATGCTTTGCCTTATTATATGCTTAATGAAAAGCCCTCCAAAATTGCCATGTATTTGCGCGGCACGTTCAGAAAATGGGCCAACGGCGAGTTTATTCCAGACAACAGACCTTATCTATTGGATGTTCCGGCAAAGCGCCCGCCGGTGGATATCTCTTCTGCCGAATTGTTGCCGGATTTAACACTTGAAACCTGGCAAGACGTGAATATTGTCATTCCCAAAGAATTGTTTGATAAAATTGATTTTGAGGGGAAAATTACGGTTAAGGCCGGCTTGATTGATGATTCTCCACTGCCTTCTTGGCTCAAGTTTGATGAAGAAAAAATGCAGTTCGTCGGCAAAATTCAGCCTTCTGAAAACAACGAATATAAAATCAAAATTTATGTTTCCGACGAGGAAGGAAATGTGGCCTTTGCCATCTTCAAAATCACGATTGTCGATGTTTATGTGCCGTCCATGCGCGTGATGGGGCTGACGGAAGGGCGCAAGGCAACGGTTTTGAAGAGATGTTTGGGACCGCAATGCACCGATACTTATATTGATGAAAGTGTGATTGGGGAAGAGGTGGTTGCTCAGCCCAACAAGAACAAATAAGAATCCTGTCTTAGTTCAAAAAAGCCCGGAAATTTATTTCCGGGTTTTTTTGAACTTTTATACAATATATTGTTGTTGATGATTCCGATTCTAACAAATTGTAGATTCGTTTTGCGACTCTAGAAGACGAGAAAATTTGGATTCTTGCAATTAATTTTTGTGTATTTGGACATAAATCTTGCCTGATTTGCCGATAATTTTTTTTATTAAGATATTTATCAACATCGTGAAAAATTTTTTATTCAATAAATATAATGACCTAGCACAAAATGTGAATAAGTTTAAATTTTTAATGCTTGTTATCGGGGTTTATATAACGCAATATTATCCCAGAGATAAAAAGAACATGGTTCTTATATTTTTTTTATCTAAAAAATTTTTTACTATATACGGTGTTCTTAGTAATTTTTTAATACAATATATAGTATTAACATAAAACAGAAAACAAACTTGGTGGTTTAACGAATTTTAAGAAGGGTTTTTAGGGTAAGATGTCAGAGACTGAGTATAAAACCTCTCCGGTGAAAAATGATAATTGTCCATTTGAGAGTGTGACCAAAAGAGATGGAACTTTAGCCCCGTTTGACAGCAACAAAATTTTTAATGCAATTTTGAAGGCAGGGCAAAGCACAAATGAGTTCGGTGAAGATGAAACGTCATTGTTGACGGCGCAAGTGATGAAAGTGTTGAAACACAAATTTGCAGAGTCTTTGCCGGCAATCGAGCAAATTCAAGATGTGGTTGAACAGGTTTTGATTTCTGCCAACTATTTTGCTACCGCCAAGGCTTATATTTTATACCGCGATCAACGCAACCGTATGCGCAATGATAAAAAGGTGATGGTTGATGTGGAAAGCTCCATCAATGAATATTTGGAAAGATTGGACTGGCGTGTGAATGCCAATGCCAACCAAGGATATTCCAACGGTGGTTTGATTTTGAACGTTTCCGGCAAAGTCACTGCCAACTATTGGCTCAGCCACGTTTATCCTTCCAATGTGGGCGAAGCTCACCGCAACGGCGATATTCATATTCACGATTTGGATATGCTCGCAGCCTACTGCGCCGGTTGGTCTTTGAAAAACTTGTTGCATGAAGGTTTTAACGGCGTTCCGGGTAAGGCTGAAGCCGGTCCGGCAAAACACCTTTCTGCCGCCATCGGTCAAATGGTCAACTTTATGGGAACTTTGCAAAATGAATGGGCCGGTGCTCAGGCTTTCTCCTCGGTTGATACTTATTTGGCTCCTTATGTGAGAGCAGACCATTTAACCTATGAACAGGTTGAACAAGCTTTCCAAGAGCTGATTTATAACTTGAACGTTCCTTCTCGTTGGGGTTCTCAAACACCGTTTACCAATTTTACCTTTGACTGGGTCTGCCCTGATGATTTGAAAGACAAACATCCGATTATTGCCGGCGTGGAACAAGACTTTACATACGGCGATTTGAAAGATGAAATGCACATGATTAATAAAGCCTACATCAAAGTGATGATGAAAGGTGATATTAAAGGTCGTCCGTTTACCTTCCCAATCCCGACTTATAATATGACGCCGGATTTCCCTTGGGAAGATGAAAATACCGAGTTGTTGTTTGAAATGACCGCCAAATATGGCTTGCCTTATTTCCAAAACTTTATCAACTCTTCTTTGAAACCCGGACAAATCCGCTCTATGTGCTGCCGCTTGCAACTCGACTTGCGTGAGCTTTTGGCAAGAGGAAACGGCTTGTTCGGTTCTGCCGAGCAAACAGGTTCTATCGGCGTTGTGACCTTGAACTGCGCTCGCTTGGGCTATGTTTATAAAGGCAACGAAAATGGTTTGTTTGCCCGTGTTGACGAGTTGATGAACATTGCTCGCACCTCTCTTGAAATCAAACGCAAGGTTATCCAACGCTTGATTGATAACGGCTTGTATCCTTATACCAAACGTTATCTCGGAACATTGCGCAACCACTTCTCAACCATTGGTGTGAACGGTATCAATGAAATGATTTTGAACTACACCGACGGTAAAGAAAATATTGCCACCCCTTGGGGACAAGATTTTGCCGAGAAGTTTTTGGATTATATCCGCGCTCAATTGGTCAAAATCCAAGAAGAAACCGGCCATATGTATAATTTGGAAGCAACACCTGCCGAAAGCGCAACTTACCGCTTTGCTCGTGAAGATAAAAAACGCTTCCCGAATATCATCCAAGCCGGCACCAAAGAAAACCCGTATTATACCAACTCTTCACAATTGCCGGTCGGCTTTACCGATGACCCGTTTGAAGCTTTGGATTTACAGGCTCGCTTGCAAACAAAATATACCGGCGGAACGGTTTTGCACCTCTATATGGGACAAAAACTTTCTTCTGCCAAAGTTTGCCGCGATTTGGTGAAAAAAGTTTTGACCAACTATCGTTTACCATACATTACCATAACTCCGACTTTCTCCGTGTGCCCAAAACATGGATATATCTCTGGAGAGCATAAATTCTGCCCAATCTGCGACGAGGAGAAAATGGCAGAAAAAAGAAAGGCCGCAGCTTCAAGAAAAGAAGTTGCATAAAGTTAATCATTCTTAGAATTTGGAGTATATTAAAATGAATACAATTAATATTGATGATGTTAGATTATCTGATGAAGAAAGACAACCTTGTGAAGTTTGGACCAGAGTGATGGGTTATTTGCGCCCGGTTTCCGAATTCAACAAAGGTAAAAAATCTGAGTTTTATTCTAGAGTATGCTTCTCTGAGAGCAAAGCAATCGCAGGTATGGAAGCAAGAGAAGATAATAATATTACTGCAATTGCTGCCGAATAATTCTTTTTTCGGAACAAGTTATGGAACAAATTAAAATCGGCGGTGTTGAGACTTTCAGCACCGTCGATTTTCCAAATCAGATGGCTGCTGTTGTCTTTATGCAGGGTTGTCCGTGGCGTTGCCCCTTTTGCCATAATAAAGCTTTGCAAAAAATCGGTGCTGAAACAAATTTTATTTGGGAGAAGTTTGCCGAGTTTTTGAAAAGCCGCAAAGGTATTTTAGATGCCGTGGTTTTTAGCGGCGGAGAGCCTTTGGTGCAAGATTGTTTGATTGATTATATCAAACAAGTCAAAGATATGGGCTACAAGGTTGGCATGCACACCGGCGGATATCGACCCGAACATTTGGCAAAAGTTTTGCCGCTGCTCGATTGGGTCGGCTTTGACATTAAAGCGCCTTTAAACGCCGCGCATTATGCAAAAGCTGTCGGTGGCATTAATCAGTTTGACAAAGCCATGCAGAGCCTGGATATGCTCATTAAAAGCGGCAAGCATTTTGAGTGCCGCACCACTTGTGACCCGCGTTTGCTTTCCGTTAAAGACATTTATACCATTGCCGATGAGCTCAAAGCTAAAGGTGTGAAAGAATATTATTTGCAGCGTTATCGCCAAGTGGA
>CALXWB010000037.1 GCA_944392225.1 uncultured Alphaproteobacteria bacterium
GTATAGATATGAAAATCAATATCCAAATGTTTGGCTAAAACACCGATTTTTAGCGAGCCAACCAAATTGACTTTGGCGCCGATTGCCTCCCAAAGCGGGACAAGGCGCGATTTTCTGACAACTTCCCAGGCGCGTTTCTGATTTTTTTGCGATTTTTCTATATATTTTTCAGTCATTATTTTTGTTTTTTGTATGTATATGTCCGAGAACCGGATTGCAGAACCAATGTATCTTCCGTTAATTTTTGAATTTTATAGCGGTTAGTAAAGTCGATCGTTTGGTGATTGCCGATGCTTTTGCCGCTCAAGATTAGTTCATTGCCGTTTTGTTGCCATGAGTTATATTGCAAAGTTGCCATATTTACAGAGCCGGCTGTACCGTCTTCTTCCAAAACAAAGCCTTGTTTCAGATTAGGCATATTGGGTACATTTTCAACCCAAGTTCCCCAAAGCTGCGGATAAGAAAGAGAGATGATTTTTTTAACCTCGTAGCCACCATCATATTCTGCGCCAAAACCGTCTTCAATTTTACCGATATCTTTTACCTGTAAACGGGCATGAACCGGCTGATAGTCGGCAACTTCTTTACCGATGATTTTTTGATAAGCAGGCATGAGGCTTTGTGATTTGTCAATCAGCCAATATTCTTTGTGATCGGAAGCATCGGTAAAAGAACGAACCTCATGTCCCATACGCAATGTCCCTTCTACTTCTTTGGTTTGAGAACAGGAACAAATACTTAAAGTTAGCAGGAATATGTTGATGATATTTTTCATTTGTAATTTGCTCTTTTTATGTTGACTTTATTTTTTTTGAGATTAAAACATTGTTTCCGAAAGCGCAAGCTTTTTAATGTGGATTTAACCTAACTTGTCCCGCAACAGAGGACTAAAAAAGGAGATTGAACTTATGCAAAAAACTGCTGAGGCGGTGTCGCTCGGACACCCCGATAAAACTTCCGACTATATTTCAAGCTATATTTTGGACCGTATGATTGAACAAGATAAAACGGTTAAGTATGCCGTTGAGGTGATGCTCAAGGATAATACCGTGGTCTTGGGCGGCGAAATCAAAGGTAATGTGTCTTTGGAAAAGCTCAATGATTATGTGCTCAAAGCTCTTGAAGAAGTTGGATATTCTCAAAATTATGCCAAAATTTGGGGCAAATATGCCATCGAACCAAAAAAAATTAAGGTAATTAACCTCATCGGTCAACAATCTGCCGAAATTAACCAAGGTGTGGAGCAAGACGGTTGGGGCGACCAAGGCGTGTTTGTCGGCTATGCTTGCCAGGGTGAAGAAAACCTCAATCGTGAACTTTATCTTGCACGCAAACTCAACCGTGCCCTTTATCAAAAAGCACTTCATTCTGAGCACTTGGGCTTGGATATCAAAACCCAAATTACCTTAGATGACAATAATCATATCGCAACAGCCATTGTGGCCATCCCAATGCTCAAAACGGAAGATTTGACCCAATTTGTGATTGATACCCTTGGAGAAAAGCCCAAAAATATCATCATCAATGGCACCGGGGCTTATACTTACCATTCTTCCATTGCCGATTGCGGCGTTACGGGGCGCAAACTGGCTTGCGATTTTTATTCAACCGCTTGCCCGATCGGTGGTGGCTCTCCTTGGACCAAAGATGCTTCCAAGGCTGATTTGACACTCAATCTTTATGCACGCAAACTGGCTAAACAATATTTGGCGGATAATGACGAGTGCTTTGTTTATCTGTCTTCTTGCATCGGTAAGGCCGAACTGCCGAGCGCAGCGGTTAAGACAATTAAAAACGGTTCAGCCTCCATGCAAAATATCAAAATCAATCTCAAACCTTCGGAAATGATTGCCGAACTTGGTTTGAACAAACCTGTGTTTGCCTCTCTTTGCAAAAACGGATTGGTTTGATTTTGACTTGAAATCAAGCAAAAGCCCGATTAAATTATACAAAGTTTGGTCGGGCTTTTTTATTGAGGCAAACAGATGAAAAAATTTTGGCACTTGGCTGAAGAATATTCTTTGCCGCTGATTTTGGGGATTGTCTTCGCTCTTGTTTGGGCAAATGTGGATTATGCTTCTTATCAGCATTTTTTGCATTATAAAATTGCCGGGTTTTTTGATGTGCATTTTGCCGTGAATGACATTTTTTTAGTGTTATTTTTCGGTCTTATATCTATTGAAATTGTGCATGATTTGGCGCCAAACGGTGCCATGCATCCTCTGCCGAAAGCTCTTGCCAATATCTGGGCAGCTGTTGGCGGTATCCTGTGCCCTGTTATCATTTTCTTTATCTTGAATTTTTTAATCGGGCAAGAAACTTATGCCAAAGGTTGGGCCATCGGCACGGCAACAGATATTGCCGTAGCGCTCCTTTTTGCCAAGTTTGTTTTTCCCAAAAAACATGCCGCTTTTTCTTTTTTGCTTTTCTTAGCCATAATTGATGATTTTGCGGGGCTTGGTATTATTGCCGTGTTTTATCCAAATCCCGATAAGGCCGTGCAGGTTGAGTTTTTGAGCTTGGTTGTTGCCGCCATGCTTGCGGCTTATCTTTTCAAACGCTTGAGGGTAAAGTCTTACCTGTGGTTTCTTATCCCAACAATTATTTCTTGGCTCGGAATGTATAAAACAGGGTTGCACCCGGCTTTGGCCTTGGTTTGGATTGTGCCGTTTATGCGCCAACCACAAGTTAAGACGGCGCCGATTGATGCGCTGGAGCATGATCTCAAGCCGATTGTGGATTTTGGTTTGTTTTTCTTTGGGCTTATTAATGCCGGCGTGCCTTTCTCGAGTGTTTCTCTTCTAACGCTCATTATCTTTTTATCTTTATTTATCGGCAAAACTTTAGGCATTTTTGTCTTTGCCAAAATTGCGGTGCTCTGTGGCTGGAAACTGCCGCAAAAAATGGGTTCTGCGGAGCTTCTTCTTATCGGGATGGTGGCCGGGGTCGGGCTCACGGTTTCTTTGTTTGTGGCGGATATTGCTTATGCTGACGAAACACTCAAAGCCGCAGCTAAAATGGGCGCACTTTTGAGCCTCTTAAGCGGCGGGGCGGCAATTTTTCTGGCGCGCATAATTTTGCCCAAGAAAAAAGCATAGCTCTTGTTGGCTATGCTTTTTTCTTGATCTTATATTTCGATGTCTATTTCCAGACGGTTATTAAGTTGTCTGTTTTTGGGAATGGGCTGCCCATAGGCATCATAGTTTGGCACCTTGGGGGCAATGCCTGCCATGCCAATGGCTTGAAAGCGGTTTTCATCCAAGCCTAAAGCGACCATCCTCTTGGTCACAACGGCGGCCCTGGCGGCTGATAATTCCCAGTTTGAGGCATAATTGCCATAATTTATGGGTTTGTCATTCGTATGACCTTTGACAACAATGCGGTATCTGCGATATTTGTTTTCTTTGAGCAACTGGGCTATTTTTTGCAGTTTTTCATCTGCTTCGGCTTTGATATTTGCCGTGCCGTTTTCAAATAAGTTGATGTTGGCAATTTCGATGACAGCACCTTTTTCATTGGAGCCCAAGCCAACATCATCGCCCAGATGCAAATCTTCCATATCGGTCAAAAATTCTCTGACGGAACCGCTCATGTTCATATCGTTCAGCGGATTAAACGCGGCCGAAAAAGAGTAGCCGATTTGTTCCATTTTTGCTTTGTCCAAGGTTGAAGAGGCAAACAAAACAATAAACAAAGCCAATAGCAGGGTCAGCAAATCTGAATATGGAATGAGCCAGGTTTCATCGGCATGTTCTTCATGTGGTTCTTCCGGGGCTTTTCGCTTAACCATGTTTTACTCCTTATCCGAGGTTTCTTCTTTCTTTTGGCGTTCTGACGGAGCCATAAAAGCTTGAAGCTTTGCTTCCATGGCCATGGAGGATAAGCCAGCTTGTAGAGCCAAGGCTCCTTCCATAATCATTTTTTTGACATCTACCTCTTTTTGAGAGATTTGTTTTAATTTGTTGGCAAACGGGTGCCACAAAACATATCCGGTGAAAATACCAAGCAAGGTGGCCACAAATGCGGCGGCAATGGAATGTCCGAGTTTGTCAATATCTGACAGGTTACCAAGTGCCGCAATCAAACCAATCACGGCACCGAGCACGCCCAATGTCGGCGCATACATGCCGCATTGTGAGAAAATGAGCGCTCCGGCGCGGTGTCTTTCTTCCATTTGTTTGATTTCTGATTCCAGGGTTTCATAAATAAAATCAGCATTAAAACCATCGGCAACCAAAGACAGACTGGTTTTGACAAATGGGTCTTCAACCTCGTTGGCTTTTTTTTCAATGGCCATGACACCTTCATGCTTGGCAGATTTTGCCAAAGATGTGAAAAGCTCCAAAACCTCTTGTTTGGAAATTATTTTATGTCCGCAGAAGATGATTTTGAACAGCTTGGGAACTTTCTTCAATCCTTCCATCGGGAAAGCATTGAAAATTGCGGCGATTGTGCCGGCAATAATAATTAAAAAGGCGGCCGGGTTAATTAAAGCGCTTGGGTCGGCTCCTTTTAAGGCCATACCGATACCAACGGCGGCAATACCGCCAAAAACGCCAATCAGTGTAGATTTTTCCATTTATTTTTCCTTAATCTTAAAATTTTTTCTAAATTATATTTCAAAGGCTTTTAATTTTTGGTTAAATGCAATAAAAAAGACTTTGAGTTTTTTCTCAAAGTCTTTTTTATTGCGATTTTTTTTACCAGCTTACTTCTTGGGCGGCGATGTCCTCGGGAAGCTTGCCTTCATAATAGATGGTTGTTAAAATATGGCGGTCAAGGCCGGCATGATATACTTTTGGAAAATCCAGTGTGTCGGTTTGAAACTCAAAAGCGCAAACTTTATCCAGAATCTCTTTCGGGCATTGTATGATGGCTTCATCGGTGGACGGACGAAGAAAACCGTAATATCCGCCATAGCGATGATAAGTGGTTATACGTCCTATCTCTTTTAGTCCTTCGGCCGGTTTCAGCGGTTGATGGCACGAGTAGGCAAAACTATCGGTGCTAATCGGACAGGAAGGAAGCCAAAATAGCTTTTGCTCCTTTGTGCTTGGTGCAAGCCTTACATATTTTTCCGAGCCACGCATAAGCGGTTTTATCTTCTTGGCATAAGCCATAATTTCTTCTTTAGACATAGCCTTTTCTTGAGAATAAAGCTTTTCCAAAATGGGAAGAAGTAATTCTTTTTGTCTTTCGGTCCCAATTTTTTTAATCCAGTCAATTTGTTCTTTCATATACATAATAGATATTTTTTGAGGTTAATAATTTTTCTTGAGGAGGATTTTATATATCATGATTTTATTTTTGACAAGAAAAAAGTCTTTATTTTTATTTTAAGATGTTTTAATAATAAATAGATTTTGCGTAATTTTTTAAAGTGAGGAAAAAATGGCCATCAGTGCATTGCCGGTTCGCGGAACAAGAGATTATTTGCCCAACGAGGTGGAACTTAGAGACTATATTCAAAATACCATTCTTAATACTTATAAAAAATATGGCTTTCAGCGCATTAATACCCCGATTATGGAAGATATTGAGCGCTTGAACAAAAGTGACGGCGGTGAGAATTTAAGCCTCATCTTTAAGCTCTTGAAACGCGGGCAAAAGCTTGATTTGACTAAAGAAAATTTAACAGAAAATGATTTGGTCGACAGCGGTTTGCGCTATGACTTGACCATGCCGCTTTCTCGCTATTTTGCCAACAACCGCCAAAACTTGGTCTTGCCTTTCAAATGCATTCAGGTGGACAAAGTTTTCCGTGCCGAACGTCCGCAAAAAGGCCGCTTGCGTGAGTTTTATCAATGCGATATCGATATTATCGGCGATGCTTCCGTCAATGCCGAAATGGAGCTGATTTTTGTGACCTCGCAAGCTTTGCAAAATATCGGTTTTGAAGATTTTACCATCCGCATTAATGACAGACGCATTTTGTCTGACATTATTAAATATGCCGGTTTTACTGATGAAGACGTGCCGGCCGTTTGCATTATTTTTGATAAGCTTGATAAAATCGGCCTTGATGGGGTGAGAGCCGAACTTACAGAAAAAGAATATCCGCAAAATGTGGTTGAAAAATTTATGGAGCTCTTGTCCGGCGATGCTCTTTCTTCCATTGATGCCGTGGAGCCTTATGTTACCGATAAAGAGGTGGTGGCCAATGTGAAAAAGGTTTTGGAGAACATTTCCAAAATTGCCAACGGCAAGTTTAATATTGTTTATGACAAATCTCTTGTGCGCGGTATGGGCTATTATACCGGCATGGTGTTTGAAATCAGCAGCAATAAGTTTTCCTCTTCGATTGCCGGTGGCGGCCGCTATGACAAAATGATTGGCAAATTCTTGGGCGAATCGGTTCCGGCCGTGGGTTTCTCCATTGGTTTTGAACGCGTTTGCGAAATTTTGAAAGATGAAAATTTGCAAACAGTGCCGGCGCAAAAAGTTATTCTTATCTATTCCGATGCCGATGATTTTGCTCAAGTTTTGCAAAAATTTGGTGAGATGCAGAAACAGTATGCTGCCGTGCGTTTGCTCAAACGTTCTAAAAAACTGGGTAAGCAAATTGACGGTTTGATTGATAACGGCTTCAATTATTCTTTCACTTTTGGTGAAAGTAGCGAACTTAAAGCTTTGAGTAAATAAGAAAAAAAGCCTCTCAAGCCGAGAGGCTTTTTTTCTTATTTGTCATCAAAGCGAATGCCTCGGGTGACAAGACCAATCATTAGCCCCAAAAGCAGATAGCTGGTAAGACATTCAAAAGAAACAATCACCCTGGCAATGACGGTTTGCGGCGTGATGTCACCATAGCCCACCGTGGTCATGGTAATGACCGTGAAATAAAAGGCATCAATTACATGAGACGGTCCCTCGCCAAAGGCAAAAGCTTGCGGCACATTGTTATATATATGCAGGCTGTTGATGGATAAGTTGATGACCGTGAAGGTGATGATTAAATTGATAAAAAAGCTGAAAAAATCTCCCAAGGTTGCCGGCGTGGCATAAGTTTCCGGGGCCAGAATGTTTTTAAGCTCGGCAATAAAGTTTTTGATGTTAAGCACGGCCAGGCAGATGATGACGGCACTTATGATATATGTATATAACGGGCCAACGGAAATATACACCGCGGTGAAACCAGAGGCAAAAGCCACAAGAAACAAACATTTTTTATCATCATTATAATAACGTTTGGTATATTTCAGTTTGGCCAGATTGCGATTTAAAAACAAAAACAAAAGCCCGATAAACACTCCGCTTAAAAGAGGCAAAATCCAATAAAGCATTATATCTGAAGCAAAGTTGAATTTTTTGAAAATTTGCGGGTGCAACGATAACAGACATAAACTTGCAAAAAAGCAAAGGTTGAAATCGCGGATAAAGATGTTTTTTAAGCGTGTTGCGGATATGTTAAACATGTTATTTCTCTTCTCTGATGAACTTATATTTTATAATAATCTTTCTTCAAAATTTATCAAGGTGAGGGCTAAAATTAAACTCTTTTTTAAACCAAACTAGATATAATTATTTCGAAAAAAATTTTACGGGATATTGTCATGAAACTTTGTATCGGCATTTCTAAAGGTTGGAACACTCAAGATATTAAGGTCAAAGATTGGGTTGATGTTTTGCAATCCAAGGCTTTAAGTGACCGCGTGTTTGAGTTTGATTTGCCGGACTATAAGCTCTTGAACGGCAATGAAGTCAAATTCAGCCATCAGCTTTATGATAATATTCAAAATGCACTTTCTGAAAAAAAACTCAGCCCGAAGTTGCTGGTGTTGCCTTTCCAACATATGTTCAGAGATGAGGCGGAATGTTTGGATAAAATTGCTTTTTATTGCAAAAAAATCTTTCGTGATAAGGGCAAAAAAGAGCCGCTTGTCTTGATTGTCGGCAGTGCTTTTTATGATTATAAACATGCCGATTTTGTGGACTATGCACAGTATCTTTTAACCAAAGAGCAAGAAAGCTTGTGGCTGCAAAATAAAGAGTTGAAAGAAAAGTCCGTGCTTTCAATCGGGGTGCCTTTTCGGCTGAACAGAAAAATGTGTGAAGAAGAAAGCCTGAAACCCGAACAGGCTCAGGAATTGCAAAAGTTTGATAGCAAAATTCCGACGGTCTTGTTTGTTTTGGGCGGTGTGGAGGATAATTTCCAAATCAAATTTGATGTGGCAGATGCTTTGCGCATGGCTGATCGGGCTTTGGATTTTGCCGCAAAAAAATATCGGGTGATTTTTATCAATCAGCCATCAACCCCAACCGATGTGACAGATTTTGTTTTTGACTTTTGTCAGCGCAATGATTTTCCTTTTTATAACCGCAAGGAGATTGTGGCTTTGGGCGATGTTCGGGCTTCCATTTATCAATATAACGGTAAGAACGGGGCTTATTTTGAAAGACAAAAACAAAAATGCGGTGATATGTATCCGGCAATTTTGAAGTTGATTATGCAAAACGGTGTTTATGTGGGCACAATGGGAGATGTGGCTTATATTGCCGATGCATTGGCTTTAAGACTTAGGACGGTAGTGTATGGCGGCAACAATGTGGCTGAAAAACGCTATGATTGCCAGCGTTTGCTCGAAATTTGCCAAGAAAAACAATATGTTTTTGGTTTTTATGATGATAAAGTGTTTGATTCTGAGGTTAAATTGCGGACGTTTCCATC
>CALXWB010000038.1 GCA_944392225.1 uncultured Alphaproteobacteria bacterium
TTTTTCTCCTAATAAATTATATAAATGCACTGGGTATAAAGTGGGGTATTTTCGTCCGAATGTCAAGAGCAAGACTCATCTTTTCAAAGAAAATTATTGCCAAATGTGGAAAAAAAATATAGGAATATCACGCTATTTATAATTGTGTCATCAAAATTAAAATTATGGAATCAAACAAAGTTAAAAATTTTGAAAAAATTGGGTTAATTATTATCCTTATCGCATTATACCTTTGTAATGTGGATATAGAGCCGGAAATTATGAGAAAGATTGCGCTCGGAGTAGCTGTGTTTATGTTTGCAAGTTCGACATTATTTTTTCTCCAAACATATAAACAGCGCAGAAAAGAGAAAAATCAGAACATTTGGCTCAAGATAAAAGAATACAAACTTGTTCGGCTATTATTCCTTTACGGAGGCATCATTGCCTTTGTCGGTTCTGAGTTTTTGACAGGAAAGACTAAAGTGATAGTAAGCAACATCGGTGCCGTTACGGCATTTATCGCCGTATATCAGATTTTGACCGCGCCCGAACAATAACCCTTCAAGCCCTTAAAGATAAAAAATCTTTGGGGCTTTTGCTTTATAAAAACACTTGTATAAAGAAGCAATATTCATTAAAATGACAAAAAAACAAAAGGGAGAAATATTATGTTTTCGGAAAAATGGCACAGACGTTTTATGGAAGTGGCTTTTTTGGTTGCTTCATGGTCAAAAGATACCTCAACCAAAACCGGAGCGGTGGTCGTCGGCCCCGATAGAGAAATCAGAGCCACGGGGTATAACGGTTTGGTCAGAGGGGTGGATGATGACAAGCCCGAGCGTATGGAACGCCCCACCAAATATGACTTTTTTGAGCATGCCGAGCGCAATGCCATTTATAATGCCTGCCTGACCGGGACATCATTGAAAGGCTGCGTTTTATATGCCACGCACACGCCTTGCACCGATTGTGCAAGAGCCATCATTCAATCGGGCATCAAAATGGTTGTGACCAATCCTTTGGAAAAAAGAAACGATATCAAAGATGCCACCTGGCGTGACAAGCTGGACTATTCGCGCCAAATGTTTGAAGAAGCCGGTGTGGAATATATAGAGCTGCCTCCTTTAAAATAAATTTTTCAGCCATTATATATTGATGTATATAAAACAAACGGAGATGATGATGAAAATTTTGTTGGCAGATGATCATGCGTTGTTTCGCGACGGTTTAATACTCAATATTAAACAACAAAATATAGATGCGGAAATAAATTCTTCCGGCAGTTATAGGGAAGCCTTGGATGCCTTGAAAAACGCACCTTATCCCGAAGCCATAATTTTGGACCTGGACATGCCGGATATGAGCTGGCAACAAGGCTTGCCATTGTTGCAAAAAGCATCGCCGAAATCCAAAATAATCATCGTCAGTGCCATTGAAGATGCTGCCGTCATCAAGCAGGTTATGAACAAGGGCGTAAAAGGCTACATTCCCAAACGTTTGGAACCCAAAGTCATCATGGCGGCCATAAAACTGGTTTTGGAAGGCGGCACATATTTACCGCCGCAGCTTTTAAAAAACATTTCTGATAAAACAACAAAAAACAAAGACAAAAAGTCTTTACTGACCCCAAGGCAAAAAGAGGTTTTGCAATATATTGCGCATGGCTTGTCCAACAAACAAATTGCTTATGAAATGCAAATCAGCGAAGCCACGGTCAAGCTGCATATCAATGCCTTGTTAAAGGCATTGAAAGCAAACAACCGCACTCAGGCGCTGGTCATGGCTCAAAAGCTGGATATTATCAAGGGTTAAAAGCTCAATCTTCCGTAGCAATTAAGTCGGCTTTTTCTTGCACTTCTTTGGCGTTAAACTTGAGCGGGGTATTAAACACTTCGCCTGTTTGCAACTTGGCTTTAACGGCATCTTTATCCAGCTCGTTGGTTTCATCTTTCATGGAAAGGGCATGTTGCCATTGGAAACGCGCTTCGTTTTTGCGACCGACTTGCCAATAAGCATCGCCGAGGTGATCGGAAATCACGGCATTGGCCGGTTCAAGTTCGGCGGCTTTTTCCAAATAAATAACGGCTTGGTCATATTTTCCCAAGCGATAAAAGGCCCAACCCAAACTATCGGCAACGTTACCGTCTTGCGGAGATTGATTATAGGCATCAACAATCATGCTGAAGGCGAGTTCTGTATTTTTGCCTTGTTTAATCCAGCTATATCCGAGATAGTTCAAAACCATATAATGATTTTGGCTGAGTTTGAGAGCTTTTAGAAAGTCTTTTTCTGCCAGATTCCATTGACCGTTTTGTTCATAAGAAATACCTCTGGCATAATATAAAACCCAATGGTTATTTTGAACGGACGGGAGAGCATTTATGGCTTGCGTATAATATTTAATGGCTTCTTTTTGGTTGCCGTTGATGCGCAACACATCACCCAGGTCCAAATAGAGTTGCGGGTTTTGTGTTTCAATCGTCAAAGATTTCATCAAAAGCTCAGCCCCTTTATAATCATTGATCGTGACAAGATTATTGGCTTTTTTGAGCTGAGCCGAGTAGTAAGATTCGCAAGAATTGTCAATTTGGTCATATTGCTGGTTGGCCTCGGCATACATTTCGCGGCTTTCCAAAATATCGGCTAAGAGCAAGCGAGCCAAGTCATATTTTGGGTTTTCATAAATGGCAAGGCTGATAAACATATGAGCCAAATCCAGCCCGCCGGCGCCTTGGCGCAAAGTTGCGGCGATATTGAAGAAAGCTTCGGCTGTGCCCATCTGCGGCGTGCTGATGAGTTTTTGCGTTTTGTCAACCGAGGCGGCAAGCACTTTTTGTTTCAAACGGCGCATCATATCAGACAAGCTTTTATCGTTCACATATTTGCTGACCAAAGCCACGGCTTTGTCTTTTTGGTTGGTTAAGATATAAAAGTTAGTAATAACCTGCAAAGAGCGGAAAGACATTTCAAGTTGCTCTTCATTGACAATCACTTCATAATTTTTCTGTGCGGCGGTATAGTCATTAAAATATTCATTAATCATGCCGGCATGAAAATGGTAAAGAGCGCGCAAACCGGGCTCATTTTTAATTTTATCAAGTGTTTTAAGGGCCTCTTTTTGTTTATTTTCGCCGGCATAAGCCCAAGCGGCAAGCAGCGGGTTGATAAACTCGTCATAAATTTCGCCTTTGGTTTTATCAAGGTTTTTAAGAGCCTGAGCATATTGTTTTTGTTTGATATCTGCGGCAGCAATGATGATATAAGCAAAGCTGTTTTTATCGCCCTGAGCCAGAGATTTTTTGGCAAATTGGGCAGCTTCGTCGACTCTGCTTTGAGAAGCCAAAATCAAATAAACGCTGGAAAGCAATTCGGTATTATTGGGGTCGGCATCAACGGCTTTAATATAATAATCTGCGGCAGAATTATAGTCACGTCGCAAATGAGCCACACGTCCGGCGACATAAGCTCCGTAAGGCTGATGAATGTTTGTTGCCGGTTGAGTTTGCTGTGCGGAAAAATTTTCTTGTCGATTGACACAAGAATTAAAAATGACGACGGCGCCGAATAATATTGCGATATATTTCCAATTAAACATTTTGCATTCCAAAAAAAGAAAAAAACAAAGATATTTTATACAAATAAAAAGCTTATACAACAAATTTTTAAAAAATATTACACCGAAACTCTAAATAAATGTTAATTTGTGAAATATAACTTGGCTTTAAAATGAAATTGATATAATTTTTCAGGCATGGAAAATATGAACACGCAAAAGCTGAAAGAAATATTGGAATGGTATATTTGTGCCGGAGTTGAAGAAACTGCCGGAGATGAGCCTTTTGCACAAGTTTTGCCGACAAAATCAATTTCTCCGCTGCCGGCAAGAGAAACAGCATCTCAGAAAACACAATCGGAAAGGCCGGCCACCACGGTTTTGTCGCAGGCCGTGAATGATGCCTGCCAGAACGCACGTCAACAGTGCCAAAATATCAATACGCTGGAAGAGCTCAAAAAGCTGGTTGAAGGTTTTGACGGTTGTGCCTTGAAGCTCACGGCCAGCAACACGGTTTTTGGCGAAGGAAGCCCGAAAGCACGCGTTATATTCATTGGTGAAGCACCGGGCGCGGATGAAGACAGAATGGGAAGACCTTTTGTCGGAAAGTCCGGGCAGCTGCTGGATAAAATGATGTCCGCCGTCGGGCTAAACCGAGAAAACTGTTATATCACCAATGTTTTGCCTTGGCGTCCGCCGGGGAACCGCACGCCGACCGATGGCGAAGTGGCCGTATGCTTGCCGTTTTTGTTAAGGCAAATTGAGATAATAAAACCTGACTTTTTGTTCTTGATGGGAGCCAGTGCTGCCGGTGCGGTATTGAATGTTCAGGATTCGATTTCGCGTTTGCGCGGTCATTGGCTGGAATATCAAGGCTCAGATGGTTGCAAAATTGAATGTTTGGCAAGTTTTCACCCGGCATATTTGTTGCGCAATCCGGCACAAAAGGCCAAAGCCTGGACCGACTTTTTGCGCCTGAAACAAAAGCTGGAAGAAAAATCATAAACAATTTTTGGACAGATTAAACTGTTATTTATTTTTATTATTTATTGTTAAATTGAATTTATGCGTTTATGATAACAAAAAAAATATAAAATTTCTGAGGAAGAAAAGAGATGAATTTGCAAAAAAATATGATAATGAGTCTATTTGGTGCCATGCTTTTCATGCTGCCGAAAGTAACCCACGCCGAACAATCGGAAGTGATATTTAAAATTCATGACATAACCCCGGTAGAAGAAAACGGCGAAGTTAAATCATGCTCTTTTGGCGTTACCTTATATAACCGCACCCCGGAAATGATATCCAACCTTGGTTTGAATTTGTCTTGGACGGATGATGTTATTGCCGAGCAAATTGAGGCAGAGAAAAATGAAAAAGTCTATGACGATAAAGGCAATGTAAAAGGCTATAAAGGTCAGTCTGAAACAGAAAAAAACACCACCAAAAAAGTTTTTGTTTCATTATCTGTTCCCCCGCTGCCTCAAGGCAAACAAATCAGCATAAAGTCAAGCATCAATACCGACAGATGCTTTTTGCTTTTGCAAAAGCCGACAATTGTTGTTGAATCCTGCAATTACGGTTCCGGCAAAAATACCGACAAAAAAGCCGGTGTTTGCAAAAACTTGTTTACCTATGTTTCTCCGAATGATGGCGAATATTATTCCGATTTCAAGCAAATTTCTTATACGGAAGAAGTAGAAGACATCAAAAACCAAGCTGAAAGAGAAAAGAAAGAAATGGAAAAAATTTATAGTGAGGCCTTGTCTTCGGTAAACCGCATCAGCCAAACCTTAAATACCATGAAGTAAAAAATGATGAGAAAAAGCGTTCTGACATTTTTTGTCCTTTTATTTGCACTCGGAGTTGTTCCCAATGCCTACACACAAATGATTTCGGGTAACGCAAAGCAAGAAGAGAGCGCAAAAAAGCAAACCCCGCAACAAAATAAGGCTGTGGCCGATTCTCCGTCAGATGTTGCAACAGATGAGCTGAATATGACGGATGAGGAAAAAGAAGAAGTGATGGAACGTTTGAAAAAACTCAATCCACGCATAAAAAACGGCAATCTTGTTTTGAACCCGATTGATTTGGGCCAAACCCAAGACGGTTCTGAAAGAGGCACGGCAGGTTTTGTTCAAATAAGCGGCAAAGAGGAAGAAAATGCCGGCAACATTTTTCTTTATTACAGCAATTTTAAGATTATTCGCTCAGCTGCCAATGGGGTCAGATGCCAGGTTCGGTTTAATGTTTTAAATGGCCTGAATTCCAAGCTCTCAAATTTGAGCGTAAAATTGGTTTGGCCGGGAATTAACACCAACGTCAGCTTTAGCAATGTTAATCCAAACTTTGAAAACTATTTTGATTACATGCTTTTGGGTGAGGGGTGCTACTCAATGGACAAGCTCCCGAATATTATCGTAAATCGCTGTCGTGTTCGCGGCATGAATCAAGAAGAATGTGCAGGCAAGATTCGTTGGTTGGCAAAAAACAATTAAAATGAAATTTCGTTTTAACATTGCATTTTTTATTTTAGCGGCACTTTGCATTTTTGCAAATGAGGTGAAAGCAGCTGACTCTATCATAACTCGCTATGCCTCAGAAAAAATATACAGCCAACTCTCAATTACCGATTCGGATATAAAACATTATAAACGTGCATTCAGAGCCATTGAAAAAGAAGATTTTGCAACGGCAGACGAAGAGCTTTCCGAGGTTGAAAACAATATTTTGCTCGGACATGCGTTGGCACAAAAATATTTATCCAAAACCTATAAAACAAGCTATCAAGAGTTAGCAGATTGGCTGAAGTTATATTCCGATCATCCGCAAAAAGGAAGGATAGCCCGCCTGGCACAAAGAAAAAATCCCAATAAAAAAATGCAGACAGAAATTGTGCGTCGGCATCCGGCCATGCCGAATACCGACTTGGCAAAAATGAAAAAAGCAGACCGCAATTTTGTCTTAAAACAATATAGCCTGTTTCGACGTTCGGTCAACCGCGGCCAAACCAAAAAGGCCAGACTTGTTTTGGAAAATCAACGTTTTAAAAGGTTGGTCAAAAACCGAGATTTAGATTCTTTGGCATCAGTGCTAGCTATGAAATATTTGACCGATAATTATGATAAATTGGCCTTCCGGTGGGCATCTAAGGCCTCAAATCGGAGCCATGATGTTACAGCTTCATGGATTGCAGGTTTATCTGCCTGGAAAATGAAACAATATAAAACGGCAGAGAAATATTTTGACCGAGTTTTGCAAGATTCCAAACAAGATGAATGGATGGCTTCGGCCGGAGGCTATTGGGCATATCGTGCAGCCAAAAAACTGAAACAAACACAAAAAGCCACCCAATTCTTAAACCAAGCCAGAAAATACAAAAGAACATTTTACGGCATTTTGGCTTCATATAAACTGGGCATCAAGCCGGAATATAACTGGACCTTATTTTCATATTTGAACGATTTCAGCCAAGATGATTATATCATGGAAATAATTTCATCGGCGTCCTTACAAAGAGCCATTCTCTTGCTGCATGTCAAACAGCCGGATCTGGCAGAAAAAGAGCTGCGCAATGCCAAAGATAACATGACGGAAAAACAAAAAGAACTGGCATTGTTTATTGCCAAACAGTATCAAATGCATGCTTTGGCGATTAGTTTATCCAAGCAGTTGCAAGACGATGATAATAATATGGCCTATGATGTTTTGGCCTATCCCGTTCCAGACTGGCAGCCTAAAGACGGTTGGAAAGTTGACAAAGCCCTGATTTTGGCTCTGATGCGCCAAGAATCTTCCTTCAGCCCCAAGGCCAAGAGCCCGGCCGGAGCATACGGCTTGATGCAACTTTTGCCGAGCACGGCCGCCCATGTGACCAAAAACCGTGCCTTAAGACGCAACAATTCTCCTTTGCTCGAGGCTGAGTATAATATCAGTGTCGGCCAAAAATATGTGCACTATTTGTTGGAAAAAGATTATGTTAACGGCAATCTTTTTTATATGATGGTTGCCTACAATGCCGGCCCGGGAAATTTGCTGAAATGGAAAAAGCAGATAAAAGATAATGATGATCCGTTGTTGTTTATAGAGATTATTCCGGCCAAAGAAACACGTTTGTATATTGAACGCGTGATGGCCAATTATTGGATTTATCAAAGCCGTTTTGAGCGCAGTTTAACCGGGATTGAAGCCTTGAGCGCGGGAAAATGGCCCATGCTGGAAGAAAATCAGTAACTGTTTTTCTTTTTGTTTTGTTTTATCTTAGCTGCCAAATCATCAATTTTCAAAATCAAAGCAGGGTTGGACTTTGCCATTTCTTTGGCTTGTTTTAATTGTCTTTCGGAAACTTCTTCCTCCCCGATAAGAAAACTATATTGTGCCGCGGCATAAAGAGAATAAGCTTGTTCTTGGTTGAGCGCATAAGCCTTGGATAAAAGCATCCAATTAATGGCAAGCGGCTGTTTTAAGTTGGCTTTGTTAAGTAAGGCAATAACGTTTTTAAGCTCTTGCGGTGAGGGTGTATTTTCAAGCACGGCTTGCGCATAGCTTAATTGTAAAGAAGCAGAGTTTGGCAAAAGCTCAAGTGCGTTTTTATATTCTTTCTGAGCCGCAGCCACATTTCCCGTTTCCATCAAAATTTGTGCCTTAATTTCTTTGAAAAAAGGATTATTGGGTTCTTTGGCAATCAGATTATTGCAAATTTGCAAAGCATTTTGAATATCCAAAAGTTTGAAAAAAGCAATGGCTTGGGCATATTGCGCCGCCACGGATGTATTTGACAACGGATATTTGCGAAAAGTTTCTTGCGGCTCGGATAAAAAGGCCACAAGTTTGGCTTTCACGCGCTCAAAATCAGATTGAAATATT
>CALXWB010000039.1 GCA_944392225.1 uncultured Alphaproteobacteria bacterium
GTGGTGAAAACATATGAGGAGCAGTTGCAATTTTCAGCATTTTATTTTCCTTTGAATTTATTTCTGACATCGATTTTACCGAGCTTACAATAGTCCAGCAACGGAATTTTTGCCGGGCAAATATAAGCGCAAGAGCCGCATTCGATACAATCCATAACATGAATATTTTTCAGTTCGTCAACCATATGGTTTCTGGCATAAATACCAATCAAGAAAGGTCTAAGCCCCATAGGACAACCGTCAACACATTTTCCGCAACGGATACAATCTGCCATAGAGGTATGGTGACAAATTTTTTCAGAAAGCAAAATCACGCCGGATGTTATTTTGGTAACGGGAGCAAGCGTATTGATAATAGATGTGCCCATCATAGGTCCGCCGAGGACAACCTGTGCCGTTTTGTCAGGAAGTCCGCCGCATTTATCCAGAAGATAAGAGATTGGTGTTCCGATTCTCACTCTGAAGTTTTGTGGCTTTTGGCAAACATCTCCGCTCACGGTAACAATGCGTTCATACAGAGGTTTGTTTTTCATCACCGCCTCATAAATGGCAAAGACGGTTCCGACATTTTGCACCAAGCAGCCGGCATCAACGGGCAATTTCCCGGAGGGAACTTCCCTGCCCGTTATGGCATTGATAAGCTGTTTTTCTCCTCCTTGCGGATATTTGGTTTGGCAAACTCGGATATTAACGCCGACATAACGTCTGGTTATTTTTCCGATGAGTTCAACGGCTTGAGGTTTGTTTTCATCAATGGCAATAATTGCTTTTTGAATCCCCAAAAGCTTGTTCAAAATTTTTGTCCCGATAACAATTTCTTCGGCTTTTTCCACCATAAGTCTGTCATCTGCGGTTAGCCAAGGTTCACACTCAATGCCGTTAACAATCAGACAATCAACCTTTTTGCCTTCGGGAATTGTGGTTTTAACCGGGGTTGGAAAACCGGCGCCGCCCATGCCGACAATCCCGGATTCTTGAATCTTTTTAGCAATTTCTTCAGGCGTATAAGAAATATCGGCATCAATTTTGTTATCTTGATTGATGAAAGGTTCAAACTCATCTCCTTCCACCTTAATAACAATCATTTTTTCAAAATAGCCTTCGGCGTTTTCAACATCATCGATTTTGATAACCTCGCCGGAAACGGAAGAATGAATATCGGCAGAGATAACGCCATCGGCATCGGCCAGCAATGTCCCGACTTTAACCTTATCGCCGACCTTGACCAAAATTTTAGCAGGTTTTCCGCTGTGTTGTTTCAAAGGAATATAAACGACATCTGGCAAGCCGGCGTCAACAATCGGCAAATCAGAGGTGATTTTGTGCTTTTCCGGGTGAATTCCGCCCATAGCAAAAGTTTTAGTCATCATTTTCTCCATTTTTCTGCGCTTTAGTCATAACGATTGCCCCTGTCGGACAGTTTTTGACCAATTCGGCACCAAATTTTTCAGCATTGACAGATGTCGGAATATAAGACAAATTATTTTCCACACGAATTTCATTGCAAATCTTTGTGCATTTCATGCAAGCAATACAAGCCACTTTGCAGTTTTTTCTGGCCAAAGCGCCTTTTTGAGTATTGCTGCAAGCCACATAAACGCGCTGGCCGTTTTTTCCTTTGGGTCTGATTTCAAACAAGCCTCTCGGGCAAATATTCACACAGGCGCCGCATGAAGTGCATTTGCTTTCATCAACTTCGGGAATCTGGGTGTCAGGATTGATTTTTAAAGCGCCAAACTGACAAACTTTAACACAATCGCCCAAACGCAAACATCCGTTGGGGCATCCGGTTTGTCCCACGGCTGTGTTATGTGCCAAGCGGCAAGAGATCATATTGTCAAAGGCATATTTTGCCGGAGCGTTGGTGCAGTTTCCGTTGCATTTGAGCACGGCAACGGTTTCTTCTTGTGTGTGTGTTTCATAACCTAAGACATCGGCAACTTTTTTCATGGTTTTTACCCCGCCTACGGTGCAATAAAGTTTTTTGAAACCATCTTTATCGGCCTTGGCGCAAGCTTCGGCAAAACTTTCGCAGCCTGCCTTGCCGCAAGCTCCGCAGTTAACACCTGGCAACAAATTTTCAATTTCTTTGATTTTTGGATTTTCTTCCACGTAAAACTTTTTGGAAACAAAATACAAAATCAAAGCCAAAGCAAAGGCAACCAGACCCAAGGTCAAAACATCAGAAATTATTATATTCATAATTCAAAACTCTTATATTTTCGACGGATTAATTTTTTTGACAATTTTAAGATTGAAACATCTGTCTAAAGATTTATGTTTCAAAAATACTCCAAAATAATAAGGAATCAAGACAATTATACTACATATTCCACTCATAATTTCAGTCATGCCGAGTTCCAGAGACATAAACAAGGTCCCAAGCACTAACAATAAAGGTAGTGCATAGGTAATAAATAGTGCAAGTTCCCCTTCCCGCAAAGACATGGAAAGCAAAACCCAATCACCCGGAGCCAAGGGCAAAGAAGTTTGATTCTTGATTTGAATTTTTTTTGTTTTGCTGTCGCCAATCAGGCACGCTTGCTGCAAATGGCAAGAAGCGCAAGCAGAACGCGCCTCAATTTCAAGTTCAATCAATTGCGGCGAAACAGAAACAACCTTTGCGGAGTGTAAAATTTCAGACATATCAATTTTCCAACATTTCATGAGCTGTTTGAGAATAAACAATTTTAAAACTTTGAGAATCATCTGCAACAAAAAAGATAACGGCCAGTTTGTTTTCATCGGCAAAAGCCAGGGCTTTTTTCTCACCCATAGACATCATGGCCGTGGCAAAAGCATCAGCCTCTGTGCAAGTTGGGGCAAAAACGCTGACCGAAAGCAAATCTCCTTCGGTAGGCAAGCCGGTTTTGGGGTCAATTGTGTGAGCATATCTTTTGCCGTTAATATAATGAAAATTTCGATAATTTCCCGATGTTGCAACAGCCAAATTGCTGATACTCACCGCCAAAGAATTATCATAGTTTGTTTCGCTCGGGGTGCCGATTCCCACATTCCAGGGTTCATTTTCCTCATTTCTTGAGCCTGCTGCATAAATTTCTCCGCCGATATCCACCAAAAAATCTTCATAGCCTTTGTTTTTGAGGGCATTGGCCACCAAATCCACGGCATATCCTTTGGCAATGGCGGAAAGATTGAGGGAAAGCTGTTTTTTTTCTTTCATAACCAGATTCGGTTCTTTGAGAAGAAGTTTATCAAAGCCCACATTTTTAAGAACATTGGCAAGTTCTTTTGCCGTAGGAACAGTAGGATTTTTATTTTTACCAAATCCCCAAAGTTCAATTAAAGGTGCAACGCTGGGGTCAAAATACCCGCCGCTCAAAGCATGAATTTTTTGAGATTTTTGCAATAAATAAAACAAATCGGCAGAAACTGGCACCCATTGATTGTCCGGCGCATCGTTCAGTGCAGAAAGCTCAGATTTTTTTTCAAAAACGGAAAGATGTTGGTTAACTTTGTCAAATTGTTCATCAACCAAAGCGGCAAAATTTTTGATGGTTCTGGGGCTGCGAACCTTCACCACATAATAAGTGCCAAAGGTATAACCGCGCAAAACCTGATAATCATTTTGGCTGCTTTTCATCCAAATGACGGAGATTCCGAGCACAATTAAAAAAACAAAAAAACTGAGCAAGCGCATAGTTATTTACACCCATCCGAATTATATATTTCAATTAAAATAAAATTATTTTATGATGATTACAATTAAAAACATTTATGAAAGGTAAAGTCAATGTTAAACAAAATAAAAGCACGCTTTGCGGGCTTAAAAGAAAAATTGTCTTCTTCCAAGTTGCAAAAGTTTGGAAGCTTGTGCCAAAAATCTTGTTGCTATGTTACAGATCAATTTGGCCGTTTTGTTTCTTATCTGGCCAAGTTTTTGTATAAGGCAGATGTTTCGGCCAATCTGATCAGCATTTTGGGCTTTTCAATCGGCTTGCTTGCCATTAATTTTTTGGCTTTGGCCGAGTTCAACACAGCTCTGATATGCATTTTGATAAACCGCTTTTTTGATGCGTTGGACGGTGCTTTGGCACGCCATTCAAAAGTCACCGAATTCGGCATTTTCTTAGATGCCACATTGGACTATGTTTTTTATGCCGGTGTCATTTTTGGTTTTGCATTGGCTGAACCTTATCAAAACGCGGTTGCCGCCAGCTTTTTGCTGTTTGCTTTCACGGCCTCTGCCTGCGCCATGTTGGCTTATGCCATTGTGGCTTATAAAAACAACTCGCGCCAAAAACTGAGCATTGCCAAATCGCCGTTTTATTTAGGCGGTTTTGCCCAAGGCTTTGAAACCTTCATTGCCGTCATCATTTTATGTTTGGTTCCGTCATATTTCTTATATGTAGCCATCATTTTGGGCATTTTCTGCTTTGTCAAAGCCTGCAGTGTGGTCATTGCCGCTTATTACAACTTTGTGATTGCACAACGCTCAGCGAAAGAATAGTCCATGAAAAAACTCCTGATTTTGGGCAGCATATGGCTTTTGAGCTTGATGATGAACAATCAGGCTCAAGCCTTTATGCAAACATATGAAACCGACAAGGTCAAATCCACCATCATCACCGGCTTTGATGAACTTAATCTGCGTCAAAACTTGGATGTACTGGTCAAGTTTGAAATGAAAAACGGTTGGCATATTTTCGCCCAAAATCCGGGAGATATCGGCATTCCGACCAAGGTCGAGTGGAAGCTTCCCGCCTGGTTTAAGCTGAGTAAAGAAGAATGGAGCCGTTTTCAGACCTTTGAAACCGAAGGTATTGTGCAATATGGTTATGGCAAAGAGGCCTATTATCGCACCAGCATTGTTCCCTATTCTGCTTTTTTGGGGCGTGTTGAGTTCAAAGGCAAAATCAGCTGGCTGGCTTGCAAAGAAGAATGTGTGCCGGAAAGCTTTTTGTTCAACTTTAGTCTGCCCATCACCAAAAAGGATTTACTCGTCTCATCAGACTTTGCCGAGATGTCCGTGGCTGCGCAAAAAATGTATCAAGAGCCACAAAAAGATACGGAAAATTATGGCTTTTGGAGCGTTATGTTCATGGCTTTCATCGGTGGTCTGATATTAAACTTCATGCCCTGTGTTTTCCCGATATTAACGCTAAAAGCCGTTTCTTTGGCACAAGGAACCTATAACAAAATAAAATCGCGGATTGAGGCGTTGATATATTTTGCCGGCGTTGTCACCTCCTTTATGCTGATTGCCACGCTTCTTTTGTGGCTCAGACGCGGCGGAGAAGAAATCGGCTGGGGCTTTCAGCTGCAATCTCCTGTTTTTGTCAGTATTATGATTGTGGTGTTTGTCATCATCTTTTTGATGTTGTTGGATGTGGTCAACATCAACAATCCGTTTGCCAATCGGGTCGGGCGCATATCCTTTGCCAAAAGAAGGATTAATGCCTTTTTCACCGGCTTTTTTGCCGTTCTGGTGGCCAGTCCGTGCACGGCACCGTTTATGGGAATAGCCATCGGCTATACGCTCTCACAACCCTTGTATGTTTTTTATCCTGTGTTTTTGGCTTTAAGCGTGGGCTATGCCCTACCCTTTACCTTAGCCGGATTTTATCCCAAAGCTGTGCACAAAATTTTGCCCAAACCGGGAAAATGGATGGAGATTTTCAAAAAAATCTTTGCCATTCCCGTGTTTTTAACGGTTGTATGGCTGGTATGGGTTTTGTTCAGCCAGCTGCAAGGCACACCGCAAAACACGCCCCGCCGCATGAACTGGCAAAAGTTTGATGCCAGAAAAGTAGAAACCATGGTGCAGGAGAACAAAAAAGTCTTCATCGACTTCACGGCCAAATGGTGCATCACCTGCTTGGTCAACAAAAAAATAGCCCTGCAATCAGAAACTTTTGGTAATATTGTCTCAGAAAAAGACATAAACTTGTTTGTGGCAGATTGGACCAATAAGGATGAAGAAATAGCCAAAGCTTTGGAAGCCTATGGCAGAAACAGCATTCCGTTGTATATTTATTATGACGGGTCTGGCAGCAATTATAAAATTTTGCCCCAGCTCCTGACTGAAGATATTTTGCAAGAAGAGCTGAATTAAGCATAAAAAAAACACCTCTGACAATAAATCAGAGGCGTTTTTTTTATAATTTTAAAGTTTTTCCAAATCTTCAATATACATCCAACGTTTGATGGCGGAAAAATCCACCTCGCCGTCTTCTTTCTGCCAACGTTTGTCGCTAAGTTTGGAAACCAAAAACTCGCCTTTTGTTGTTTCAATCAGGCAAAGCTTGTCGGCTTGCGGCAAAACATTGGCATACCAATAAGTGTTGTCTTGCACATATTTCTGAATAACTTGTGATTTTTTGATGAGTTGCGAGCGCAAATTATAATTCCGCCACTCAGCAATTAGGGCATATAGAGCCAAAGCAAAAATAATCAGATGCATATTTTTTCTCCTTACATTTTTAATAAATTTAGCACGATAAAACATATTTTCAATAGAAAAAGCCCCGCAGATTTTATTCCACGGGGCGTAAAGCGTATTAATGAAAAGAATGATTAGTCATCAACTTTTTTGTCTTTCTTATCCTTTTTCCATTCTTTCATTTTTTCGGCACGTTTTTCCATTTTTTTCTTCATTTTTGCTTCGCGCTTAGCTTTCATTTCATCAAGCTTTTGTTTTTGCTCCGGGGTCAAGATTTTTTCAAAATCATCCATATTTTGTGCGCGGATTTCATCCATTTGTTGGCGGAGTTCATCAGCTTGCTTCATCAAAGGCTCCATTTTTGCGCGATTTGCCTCACGCAGCTTTTCAGCTTGAGCTTTTTGTTCATCGGTCAAGCCCAATTTATCGGCAAATCTCTCAGACATTTCTTTTCTGAATTCTTTGTCAAATTTTGGACCTTTATGTCTTCTCAATTCATGAGGAGGAATATGCGGTCTCGGCGCGTCGATCACGTGTTCCGGGTGGTGTGGTGGAGGTGGCGGCGGCATATCTGCTTCCTGAGCCCAAGAGGTAGAAGTGCCCATCAACAAGGCAGCGGCACAACACATAGTTAAAAAAGTTTTTTTCATATCAGTTCTCCTTCAAGAATTTAAGTTTTTCGCTCAAAATTTTTCGGGCATTAAACAATCTGGATTTTATGGTACCAACCGGCAGCCCGAGTTTTTTAGAAATTTCTTCATAAGATTTTTCTTCAAACTCAAACAGAATTACCACTTGGCGTAGCTTTCTCGGTAGGTCGTCAACCGCTTTGAGAATGATTTTTTGACGTTTTTTGGCATCAATCACCTCTTCTTGTCTGCCGCCGACTTTTACCTTATCCAAAATCTCCTCTCCACCGACTTGTTTTGTCTCCATAATATGTTGCTTAGATTTGAAATAATCTCTGCAAACATTGGCAGTCAGCGTGCTGAGCCAGCTTGAGAATTTTCCCTGTTCTTTATAATTTTCCATATTTTTCCAGGTTTTGATGTAGACTTCCTGTTCAATATCTTCATTATAAGAACCGGTGATTTTTTTAATCACGGACCGGATAAGTCCGCCATATTCCGAAATTATCTCTTTCATTTAGCCAACCATCAAAAGTCCGTAATCATCTGTGGGCAAGCCATATTCCGCGAGGTTAGATGAGGTTAAAGTGCTATCATCCAACATAAAATAATATCCGTAGATATCAAACTCGCTTTGAGTTTGCGGCCACAAAGAACCAATCATAAATACACAAACAAACATGGCACAAACCGATTTAATGATGTTGTTGCGACGCTTGCGTGCAAAATACAATGGTTTTGCTTCTTTGAGTAACTTTGAAATATCTTCCATTGTTTACCTCCCTTACATATATTTATAACGACGAGAGTTTCAATATGGTTCAAAAATTTTTTTCACATTAAACCGTTTCTTGCCACATTAGCTTTATTACAAGGCAAAATATCTTCAAATTTGGTTAATTTTTCAAATATTTTCAAAACCTTATCGGCAGTATA
>CALXWB010000040.1 GCA_944392225.1 uncultured Alphaproteobacteria bacterium
ACCGTCCAATATAATGTTATCTTTGTTTTGATATTGCGCGGCTTATATACTTTAAATATAAAGTTCAGGCTGTTTTCAATGGTTGAAAGCAACATTATGGATGTGACCGCCAACCCTACAACACCTATGGTGGTGATTTGGGCCGAGGCATTTAAAAAACTGACAAAATATTGGCTGATTTCTTGCCCGATGTCCGGCACAAAGTTTTTTAAGATAAATTCTTGAAACTGTTCTTTGATGGCGGTGAAACCGGGAAAAGCCGAGAATATGGCCAAACCAATGACAAACAGCGGCACAATCGCTATCAAAGAAGTGTAACTCAAAGATGATGATACTCTGAATATGGTATCATTTTTGGCGCGGCAAAACAAAAATACCATAAAGTTTTTTACTGTTTCTGCCGCATTTTTTAACTTAGTTTTCCAATACATACGCAACTCAATAAAAAAAGTTATTTACAAAAACTCATAAATTTTATAAAAGTGTCCATAGACTATATAACAATATATTTAATTTTTTTAAGATTGCAAAGGAAAATATAATGTCTACACCTGCACCTTTAATGGCCGGAAAAAAAGGTCTCATCATGGGCCTGGCTAACGATAAATCTATTGCTTGGGGTATTGCTCAGGCTTTGAACGCTCACGGCGCTCAACTCGCTATCTCTTATCAAAACGAAACTTTGGAAAAAAGAGTTCAGCCTTTGGCGGCTCAGCTTGATAAAACTCCGTTGTTGATTAAATGCGATGTTTCCGACTCTGACAGCGTTGAAGCTTGCTTCAAAGAGCTCGGCGATAAATGGGGAAAAATCGACTTCCTCGTTCACGCCATTGCTTTTTCCGACAAAAATGAACTTAAAGGTCGCACCATTGACACAACTCGCGCCAATTTTGCCAACACCATGCAAATCTCTTGCTATTCTTTCTTGGAAGCTTGCCGTTGTGCTTCTCCCATTATGAATGAAGGCGGTGCCATCCTTACTTTGACCTACCTCGGCGGTGAAAGAATCTTGCCAAACTACAATATTATGGGTGTGGCCAAAGCTGCTTTGGAGGCTTCCGTTCGTTATGCTGCCGGCGATATGGGCGCTCAAGGCGTTCGCGTTAATGCCATTTCTGCCGGTCCTATCAAAACTTTGGCTGCTTCAGGAATCGGCGATTTCAGAAAAATTTTGCACTGGAACGAACTCAATGCTCCTTTGCGTCGCAATGTTACACAAGAAGAAGTCGGTATGGCTGCTTTGGGCTTGTTGTCTTCTATCGGAACCGGCATTACCGGCGAGGTTCTGCATGTTGACTGCGGCTATCATATCCAAGGTATGATTAATTTGGATAAAGCTTCCGAAACTGCCGCCTCTTTAGCAGAATAATTTGTGTTTCAGCTTTATCAGGACGGCTTGAAAAAAAAGCCGTCCTTTTTTTATGCTTGTGTAGAACTTGTGCTCTGCTCTTTTATTGCCGGATTTTATATTTTAATATGAGTTAAATATAAGCCGTATCGGGATTGATGAATATGAATACATTAGATGAAACTCTTCCTAAAAAAAGCCCAAAAGATATCCGCAGAATCAAAACCATTAAACTGCTCTCAAAGTCTTTGGTTTATGCTTTTGCCATTTTCGGCATTGTGTTTATTGTGGTGTTGTTTGCCATTTTGTCTATGCTCAAACCGCAAGGCAGCTATGTGGCAAATGTTCCTGACAGAGCGGTCCTGAATATTGATTTTGATATCAACTATATGGAAACAAAAGACAACGATCTGATGTCTGAACTGGCCGGCTTTAAGGCACCAAACTTTTTAGACTTGATAAAAGTGCTCAATATGGCTGCCGTTGATGATCGCATCAAGGCTTTGGTCGGTGAGGTAAGCGTTTCTTCCTTAGGCTTGGCTCAGATTCAAGATTTGCGGCAAACAATTATCAATTTTAGAAAAAGCGGAAAAAAAGCCTATCTTTATTCTAAAAGCTTTGGCTCTTTCGGGCAGGGCACAAAAGAATATTATTTGGCAACCGCATTTGATGAAATTGTTTTGATGCCAAATTCTGAGCTTGGGTTGACAGGTATTGGCATTGAGGTGCCTTTTGTGCGCAACGTTTTGAACAAAATCGGCGTTAAGCCTGAGTTTTACAGCCGATATGAATATAAAACCGCTATGGACAATCTGACGGGAAGCAAAATGTCTCAAGCTTATAAATCAGAGCTTGATAAACTGGGAAGCGGGTTATTTAACCGCATGGTAGAAGACATTGCCGCAGCACGCAATATTCCTTCGGCAGAATTGAAAAAACTGATTAATCAAGCACCGCTTTTTTCCGGCGAGGCGTTTAATGCCAAGCTGATTGATCGGGTTAGTTTTAAGCAAGATTTTATTGAAGATACGGAAAAACAACACAAAGCCGAAATGGTTGATTTTTTTGATTATGCCACAAATATCACCGACAATGAAAAAGGGGTGCCGGCAATTGCTTACTTGGTGATTGACGGGGTTATCGTCAACGGCGAAAGTTCTTCCGACAGCTTGCAAGATGAGATTATGACCGGGGCGGATACGGTTTTATCTCAACTTAAAGAAATTGATGAAGATAAGAATATTAAGGCTTTGGTTTTGCGTGTTAATTCTCCTGGTGGAGAGTATGGCGCAGCCAATGAGATTATGCATGGAATTGAGCAACTCAAACTTAAAAAGAAAATCCCGGTGATTGTTTCCATGGGAGACTATGCCGCATCCGGCGGTTATTTTGTTGCTTTGGCCGGAGATAAAATCGTGGCAGAACCTTCCTCCATCACAGGTTCAATCGGTGTTTTGGGCGGAAAAATGGTTTTGCAAGAGCTTTGGCAAAAAATCGGCGTAAATTGGGAGAGGGTTGCCTTTGGGCAAAATGCCGGAATTTTGAGTGCCAACACGCCATTTTCAAATCAAGAAAAAGCAATATTTAACAAATCTTTAGATATGGTATATTCAGATTTTACTTCAAAAGTTGCCAAGGCCAGAAATATTTCTGAAAAAGAGATGGACAAACTGGCGCGCGGTCGGGTTTGGCTCGGCGAACAGGCCGTGCAAAACAAACTTGCCGACAGCATCGGCGGTATTGATACGGCTTTGCTTTTGGCTCAAAAAGCCGCAAAAATTGAAGATAATGAAAAAATCAGAATTGAGTTCTTCCCCAAAGAGCTCTCTTTGCAAGAAAAACTGCAGCGCTTTTTGGCAACGGGACAGGGCATAATTGCGCCTAGAATCAGCGTCTTGGATAAAGGTGTGGCACAATTGAAACTGCTGAACAGACTCAAATACGATGCCGTTTTGCCACCTATACAAATTGAGATGTAAAGACAAGTTTTTTATTGCAAAATTGAAGAATTGTTCTATTTTTGAATAAGTTTAAAGTAGAGGATAAAAATATGGCCATAGATAAAGAAACCGTCAGACGAATTGCTTTTCTCTCTCGTCTGAAAATTGAAGATGATAAAATTGAAGATACCGAAGATGAATTTAATAAAATTCTGAACTGGGTGGAACAGTTGAGCGAGGTTAATACCGATAATGTTGAACCTCTCGTTTCCGTGAATGATACCAACTTGACCATGCGTCACGACGAGGTGACCGAAGGCAACCAAGCGGCTGCCGTTTTGAAAAATGCGCCGCAAGCACAATACGGCTATTTCACCGTTCCAAAAGTTGTTGAATAATATTTTATAAGGTTCTGAAAAATGACAAAATTAACCGAACTGACGATTGCTCAGGCCAGAGATGCCTTGAAGAAAAAAGAGTTTAGCGCCGTTGAACTGACAAAAGCTTATATTGATGAAATGAACAACAAGCGCAAATATAATGCCTATGTGTTGGAAACACCTGATGTGGCCTTGGCTCAAGCAAAAAAATCCGATGAAAAATATACCCATGGAACCGATGGTGCTTTGGAAGGTATTCCTCTTGGAATCAAAGATTTATACTGCACAAAAGATATTCGCACAACAGCTTGCTCTCATATTTTAGACGGCTTTGAGCCACAATATGAATCAACCGTTACAGCAAAGCTCTTGGCTGCCGGGGCCAGCTTTTTGGGCAAACTGAATATGGATGAGTTTGCCATGGGCGGCAGCAACGAAACCAGTTATTACGGTCCCGTGGTCAACCCTTGGAGTAAAGATGTGCCGCTTGTTGCCGGTGGGTCTTCCGGCGGTTCGGCCGCTGCGGTGGCTGCCAATATGTGTGCTGCAGCTACGGGAACAGATACCGGCGGTTCTATCCGCCAGCCGTCGGCTTTTTGCGGTGTTACCGGCATTAAACCGACTTATGGCCGTTGCTCACGCTATGGTATTGTGGCTTTTGCCTCATCTTTAGACCAGGCCGGCCCAATGTGCAAAGATGTGCGAGACTGTGCCATTATGCTGAACGTTATGTCCGGCTATGATGCCAAAGATTCTACCTCGGCCAAAGTGGAGGTTCCGAACTTTGAAGCTTTTTTAAATCAAGACATCAAAGGCCTTAAAATCGGTATTCCGGCTGAATATCGCCCCGATGGTTTGAATGCCGAAATCTCCGCCCTTTGGGACAAAGGCATTGAAATGCTCAAAGCCAGAGGTGCCGAGATTGTCAACATCTCTTTGCCGCACACCAAATATGCTTTGCCGACATATTATATTATTGCGCCGGCTGAGGCTTCTTCCAACCTGGCGCGCTATGACGGCTTGCGCTATGGTTTGCGTGTGAACGGCGAGCATCTGGACAATATGTACATTAACAGCCGCACAGAGGGTTTTGGCAAAGAAGTTAAACGCCGTATTATGATTGGAACATACGTGCTTTCGGCCGGATATTATGACGCTTATTATCTTAAAGCGCAAAAAGTGCGTCGCCTTATTCGTCAAGATTTTCTCAATGCTTTTGAAAAATGCGACATTATTTTAACGCCGACATCGCCGGTTGCCGCTTTCCCGATCGGAGATAAATCCATGCAGGAAAATCCGATTAATATGTGGCTCAACGATGTGTTCACCGTCTCGGTCAATTTGGCCGGGTTGCCGGCCATGAGCTTGCCTATCGGCCTTTCTCACGATGGCTTGCCCTTAGGCTTACAACTCATCGGCAGAGCATTTGACGAGGGAACAATTTTTAAAACCGCTTCGGCTTTGGAAAAAGATGCCGCTTTTAGAAAAGGAATGAAATAATGACAGGGATGATTATTGAAGGAAAAACCGCTTCTTGGGAAGTTATCTGCGGTGTGGAAATTCACTGTCAGATTATATCAAAATCTAAAATATTTTCGGGCGCATCAACACATTATGGCTCTGATACCAATGAAAATGTTTCTTTTGTTGATGCCGGAATGCCCGGAATGTTGCCGACCTTAAATGAACGTTGCGTCTATCAGGCCGTGAAAACAGGTTTGGGCTTGAATGCCAAAATCAATAAATATTCCGCTTTTGCACGCAAAAACTATTTCTATGCCGATTTGCCGCAAGGTTATCAGATTACACAATTTCAATATCCGATTGTGGGCGAGGGCCATGTGACCATTGATTTGGCCGATGGCACCACCAAAGATATCGGCATTGAGCGCTTGCATATTGAGCAGGACGCCGGAAAATCCATCCATGATATGGCTCCTGATAAAAGTTTTATCGATCTAAACCGTGCCGGTGTGGGGTTGATGGAAATTGTGACCAAGCCGGACTTTCGTTCGCCGGAAGAAGTGGGTGCCTTTTTGCGCAAATTGCGTTCTATTGTGCGTTATCTTGGAACTTGTGACGGCAATATGGATGAAGGCTCCATGCGCTGTGATGTGAACGTATCTGTCCGCAAAGTCGGGGAAGAAGGATATCGCACACGCTGTGAAATGAAAAACGTTAACTCGGTTAAGTTTGTGATGCAAGCCGTTGAAAACGAGGCTAAACGCCATGTTGAGGTTTATGAATCCGGCGGCACGATTGAGCAGGAAACGCGTAAATTTGACGCTGCAACGGGTTTGACCAAACCCATGCGCAAAAAAGAATTTGCTCATGACTATCGCTATTTTCCTGAGCCGGACTTGCTGCCTTTAATCTTAACCGATGACTACATTGCCAAGGTAAAAGCCGATATGGTGGAGCTGCCCGATGCCAAACGTGCGCGCTTTGTTAAAGAGCTTGGCCTAACCGCTTATGATGCCGCCGTGATTTGCGAAAATAAAGAAACGGCTGATTTCTTTGAAAAAGCGGCCAAGGGACATGATGCCAAAAAAGTGGCCAACTGGTTGATGGGTGACTTTTTTGCCATGCTGAATGAAAAGAAATTGGAACTCAAAGATTCTCCCGTTAGTGCCGAAAATCTCGGCAAGCTGGTGGAGCTTATTACTTCTAACGTGATTAACGGTAAAACCGCTAAAGATGTTTTTGCAATCATGGCCGAAACCGGCGATGATCCCGAAAAGATCGTGGAAGAAAAGGGGCTCAAACAGGTAACCGATACCGGCGCCATCGAAGCTCTGGTGGATGAGGTGATTGCCTCAGCGCCTGACAATGTGGCCGCATACAAAGCCGGAAAGAACAATCTACTAGGTTGGTTTGTCGGCCAAGTGATGAAAAAATCGCAAGGCAAAGCAAACCCTGCAATCGTGAACAAAATGATTGCCGAAAAACTGAAATAACCAAAACGGGGCGGGGTTCCGCCCCATATTTGACTTTGGATTTTTTTATGGAACTTTTAGAATTTTTGCAAAACCACCAAGCCTTTAATGAAGAGGAAGAAGCCGAGCGCCAAGAGATTATCCAATTTATGCAGGCTTTTGGCGACAAAGCTTATGACAGGGATAATCTGGTGGGGCATTTTTCCGCCTCTGCTTGGATTGTGAACAAAGAACACACCAAAGTTTTGATGATTTATCACAATATGTTCAACACCTGGGCTTGGGTCGGCGGTCATGCCGACGGGGATAAAGACCTACTTCACGTTGCGATCAAGGAAACGGCGGAAGAAACAGGCTTGACAGATGTTAAACCCGTATTTAATACGCCGATAGATGTGAATATGATGGTGGTGCATAATCACTATAAAAGAGGCAAATTTGTGCCAAGACATCTTCATCCCAATATTGTCTATCTGTTGGAAGCTGATGAAAATGCGCCCATTCGTAAAAAAGAAGATGAAAATTCGGGCGT
>CALXWB010000041.1 GCA_944392225.1 uncultured Alphaproteobacteria bacterium
AGGTTTTCCCTGCCGTGTGTGTTTATCACACCGATTGGGGATGCCCGCTTGGCGGTGAACCTGTCGGCGCTTATCGCGCTGAGGGTACTCCAGAGCAAATCCTTGCTGAGGCTGAAAAGCTTCGTCAGGATTTGAAGCAGACGACACTGAGTGTGGGTCTGCCGGAGTATGGTGAGACTACTGTTGGCTTTGAAGCCGTTGCCCATATGCCTCTTCAAGAGGTCGGGGCAAAATGGCAAGAAGCCGCCGCTCGTCATTTCGCCGAACAGGGAACTTATGTGTCCTGCGGAATGGCTGAGCAAGGGGATGAGGTAATCATTTCCGCGGAGGCGAACCCCGCCTTCGTTTCAGACCGCGAGGCCTGGAAAAAGATTGTTGAATCTATCTGCGCCGAAATTGGTGCGGAAGCTCCTTCCTTTGCGGAAGTTGGGTTCAACTATCTGAAAGATGCGGAATAATAGTCTGTGTCAGGATAGGGTGAAGGGGTGCTTAGCATCCCTTTACTTTTCTAAAAAGGTGAATGGTGACAGCCTTTATTAAATGCGCCGAAATAAAAAAATATAATTATGGAAAATTTTTTCTTTCTCGGGGGAAACGACCTTGAGATGCAGGAAATAAAAAAAATCTTATCAGAGAACGGCGTGCCGTTTGAAGATAAGAACCTCCGCTGGAATACGGCAATGGCTTCGGCCTATGCGGAGGAGATCGAAAACGCCATCGACAACGGCTTTACGCCGGTGTTGGTGGAACTAAAACATGACATTAGCGAAGACCTCTTCGCGAAATGTCTTGTGGTCGACCATCACGACACATATGTCGGAAGGTCAGCCAGCGTTCTGCAGGTGCTGGAGATGTTAAACCTGCAGCCAACACGTCGTCAGTTGTTAATCGCAGCTAATGACAGCGGGTACATCCCCGCGATGTTGGCACAAGGCGCAAGCCGACAAGAGGTGGAGGAAATCCGCCGAATGGACTGGCAAGCGCAGGGCATCTCGGAAGAACTCATCGCTGAGGCGATGAAAGCCTACGAGACAAAAAAAATAGAAAATGGTGTCTATGTTATTGAGATGGAGCATTTCTGTTTTGCTCCGGTGACAGACACCGCATATTGGGACCAGCCCAGTCAGAATATATTGTTCCGCTTCAGAGAGGGACGGACATTATATTTTGGAAAGTCTGAGCTTGTCGGTAAGGTATATGACAAGTTTCAGAATTGTGGCTGCTGGCGAGGAGCCAACTTCGTCGGTTGTCCCAAGATTGAGTTCCAAGATGAAATAACAAAGTTCATTTTGGAAAATCAATAAGGAGAGGGGGCGTATGCTCCCTCTTGCTTTCTCTAAACAGGTTAATTTGTTGATACCTGTCCAGAAACTCAGCAAAATATTATTATGGGTAAAAAATAAATCCTCCAAACCAGCCCGAATAAATTGGTGCGGAGGTAATAAAATGGGAAAAAATTGCCCTTACTGCGGGCGAGAGCTCCGCTGTATTGGGGGGTATTATGCTCCTCTTTTTGAGGAATGCGAGTGCGAAAAACGTGCTCGCGAACAAGCTCTTCGCGAAAGCGAAGAGTTTAGAAAGCGCGTTTGGATTCAACGCGCCACCTGCCACCACGAGTGGGAGCTTCGTACGCAAGATAACTATACGTACGAATACTGCGCAAAATGTGAGGCAACCCGCCCGATAGGCGGTGGCGATAAATGGTATTAATCTTGCCGGTACGGTTAAAAATCAAACCTAAGCCGGCAAGGAAAAAAGAGGGGAGTTTTCTTTCCTCTTTTTTTGTGCCTTATTTAGGCACAAAAAAACACCGCTTTTCCGATATTTTCAGAAAAGCGGTGTTTCGAGTTCTTATAGAAATTTTGGCACTTTGCCAAAAAATCTATTTTAGTTTTTTTGCATCTTCTTCCAGAGAGGCTGAATAAATCTTTGAGCGGTAAGCATTTTCAATGCTCATATCGCTTAAAAATTTACTCTCGTCTCCGGCCACAAATTTGTAACCGCCTTTAACGCGGTTGAACGTGGCGATGAACGATGAGCAACGGCAGCCGCAGATGTTCATCATCGGGCTTAACTGATCATTGACGATGTCAATAAACAGGTTTGATCCTTTGATGAGCACCGCCGCAGAAGTAGTTACCTCTGCGTCTTCGTTTTGGGCAACGATTAAGCCCCAGCTCAAGAGTTTTTTCTTTATACCGAAACGGTTAGCAAAAAACTCTAACGACATAATCTCTTCGGCGCTAATGCCTGCGCCTTTTTTCTTGTTCTTTTCCATAATAGTTTTTTTTTTAATTTGTTTCTGGACAAAATCTATAGCACAAAAAATGTGTCTGTGCAAGCACTTTTTTTTGCTTAACAAAATCTTTACTATATGCTAATATTATTACATAAATTGAATGTCTTTTAGGTGCTTTTGCTATGAACGAAAAAGATAAAAAACAAGAATTTGTAGACAAAATTACAACGCTTCGCTTGCTTTATAATTTGCGCGCTAATATGCAAAAATTTGCTCTCGGGCAAACAAACCCTCAAATTTGCCGCGCTTTGATAGAAGGCTATTCTCTCTTTTGCCAAGATGAAAATCTTTCAGCCAAAATTAGAACTTTGATTGCTTCTTATGTGGAAACTGCTCCCTTTAACCCTAATGCTTTTAAAACAACTACTGTCAAAGAAGACAAAAAACAGCAACAAAATGTTAAAAAATCTGCAGCTCAAAACAAAGCCGTGGCTCTTTTGCAAAAGCAAATTGCCGAAGAGCTTGCTTTTCAGCATAGCCTTGGCAAAATGACAGATGTGCCTGAAAATGCCCAATTTGAATCTATTTCTGCACATGATACAAGTTTTGAGGTTAAGATTGCCGGTCGTGATGAGCCCCTTGTTTTTAATGTTAAAATTTATAAAGGCAAACATATTACGGCACTTGGGTTCAGAGCTCTTACCGATGCCAAATATGCCAAAAAAGGTTTTGATGAAAAAACTTTCAAACTTTTGCAAAGCCTTGGTGAAAAGGGCTTGAAACTTGAAAAAGCTGTTGAAGCAGAAAATTTGGCTAAAAAATATGCCCCTTCGCAATATAAGCTCCTTCTGGGTTTGAAAGCGCAAGATGAGCTTTCTGCCGAACAAAAACATGAACTAGAAATTTTGAATAAACTTGCTGCAACAGATCAAAGCCGGTTTATTTTGGCGGTCAAAAAAAGAAAACTGGAAGCAAGCAAACATCAAGACTTTTTTGATGCTTTGGCAAAAGAGACAGATTTGCTCAAACTCATGACAGACCGAGAAAAACTTTCTGCCTTGTTTGTTAAAAACGGCCTCAATGATTGTGCTGATAAAATTCAACAAGATTTTATTTGTCGTCAAATCCAAACCGATAAAAAGGCCGTGTGGAACAATTTTGTTAAAAATGCTGAAGGAAGCAGCCGCTTTTCTTATTATGACATTTTGATGCAAAATGTGATTTTTGAACAAAAAAAGGTTTTTCAGGATATATATAATTTTAGTTCCTCACAAGAAATGAGAGAAAAATTGGCTTCGGCTTATCAAAAAATCAAAAAAAGTGCTACGCCTATGTTGCCGGATGCTTTGTGCGGAGAAATTTTGGCGCGCGGTATTTTCAGCTCTGCCATTAACCAAAGAACAAATGCCGACAAACTCAAAAATATGAACCTTTTGTTGAACGAGCTGGGACTTAATATCAACTTTATCTCTAAAAAAGTGACGAGGGCTCCCGATATGCAGATTGAAACCGGGCAACAACAGATAAAAATTGATCGACAAGCTTTTGAAAAAGACAAAAAAACAAAAATATCTCAAGAGCAAGACAGAGCTTTTCATAAAAAACTGCATGATATGGGTATCAACGAGCCTGATATCGCCTCCGTGCATCATTATTTGGCCGTGAAATATAATGCTTTTGTTGCTGAAAATTTGAACCAAAGCAAAAATTATGTGCGGACCGCGCGTCAACACCCGTGGAACTTTGACGGACATGATTTTACACACACTTTTGATACCGCCGGTGAATTCTTAGTGGTTGATGAACAGCAAAAATATAGTTTGATGGATTTTAATCATTTGCGCAACGCTTTTAATGCCGGGGCTAATTTGAGCTTGCAAATTCCCATCTTGCAGGTGAAAAACGCGCAAGGCAGATATTGCGACCTGTTGGCGCTTTCAGACAAGCCTAATGAGAGCGGCGAGTATATCTCCTCAGATAAAACACCGCAAAGTTTTATTCATGTTCCTGAATATTGCTCTTCTTTATTTGCAGGAAATAAGCGCCATAACGATGGGCATGATTTGTAAAAACTATGCCCTTTGTTGCTGATGCTGCTGATATTGCATGATATCAATTTGTGGGGCATCGTTGGCGTTATTGTCTTTGTTGCGATGCTTGGCGCGGTTGAGCTTGGCCAAAGTTTCTTTGGAAACTTGTTCTTTGTTGATTTGCGGCTTTTGGGCCGTGTCTACACCGTTTTCCAAGCATGCCAACCATAAACGGGCTTTAAATTCATCTGATTTGATATTGCCGAAAGAAATGATTTGCCCTTGTTGTTTGGCATACAAAACCAGATTTTTAAAATCTTCATAATCGGGAATTTTGCTTTCACCTTTTGCATTTTGGGCACTCAAGTCAACATTATTTTTGGCGGAGCTGATGATATTTATTTTTTCTCCGTTGGTTTTACTGAGGCTTGCTTTGTAACAAGTTGCATTTGTATCTTCTTCATAATGTGCATTTTCTTTTGCTGCCAGATTCTGATAATATTGGCGCAAGGAAACAGCGTAATCTTTGTTTTTTTCTTGAGCTTGCGTTGTTTGTTTTTCTTCTGCATCGTCTTTTGTGTTATCGCCGATTTTTAATCTTTGTTCCAGCTCTTTGGCCGCGCCGTCTTTCAGCCCGCCCAGTGTGGTGGTTATTGGCGTTTTGTCATCAAGGTTCAAATGGCTCAAAATGTGGTGTAAAATGTTTATATGGCCGATGAAACCGTCCAATGTTTCTGATTTTAAGAAATATTGTTGCAAAAATTGCTCGTCATAATCTTGCTTATCCAATATTTCTTTGGCGTTTTGGCAAAATTGAGCTACGCTTATTTCATTTTGATTTTTGCATATTAAATCCGGGCGGAAGGTTTCTTGCTGTAACTTGTGCGCCAAAAGTTTTAATGCCCCGGTGGCATTGACAACAATCTTAAGCGACGGATCAATCTTAATGTGCTTTTGCCGCAAGGTGAGCAAAAAGTTTTTTAACTCCGGCTGGTTTTCAATTTTCTCTTTGCCAATGCGGCTACCGATGGAGATGGATTTGGAAGCGATGATGCCAAAAGGGCGCTTGGTCATGTCTAACAAAGAAACTTCAGTTGAACCACCGCCGCTCTCCAAAAACAAAATCTGCTTGGGTCTGCCTTTCAGACGAATGGAGCTCAAACCCCCGAGAATGGACAAACGAGCTTCTTTTTTGGGGTCTAAAACATGGAGTTTTCTTTGGGTTTTGGCTTCCAATTCTTGTTTTATTTCTTCTCCGTTTGGGGCGCTTCTGATACCTTCCGTGGCATACATATAAACATGGTTGCGCTCAACGGCATATTTTTCTTTGGCTTCTTTTATAAACTCTTCTACATATTTGATGATATCTGCTTTGGAAACATGACCGTTTTCAAAGTGAATATGTTTGTTTTTCAAGGTGTAATATTTTCCATCGGAAAAGATTTTAACCTTTACCGCATTGGTGCCGATATCAATTACGCAGAAGTTTTTCATGAACTTATCTTTTTTTGTCTAAATGTATTAATTTATACCCATTTTATCATAATAATTTCTTAAAAACAAATAAAATTATTTTTATTTGTCTAAAAAAGTGGTAGAAATTCAGTAGAAGAGGGAATTTTTTATGGTTGAAATTATGTTTGGGGACAATGTGTAAACCCCGATCTTAACACAAATTTTAGAATTTATTGACTTCAGTGACAATAAGTTGGTTTGTTTGATGTCGTTTATAATTTTCCATAGTTCAGATTATTATTGATTAGTTGAATATGACAATAATAGTTTTAGGTGCAGTGAAGAAATATATGGTATAGAATAGGCTGAAAAAAGCACAGCCTATTCTATAAAAGTTATTTGCTTGCTAAATTTTAGTTTTGAGTAATTTTATTTATACCAAATTCAACAAGAGCTTTCTTTATGCGAGATGTCGTTTTTTTACCAAGAATTCCATCTTCTTTTAATTGTGGTAAAGAAGTATCTTCCTGATAAAGACCGTTAAGCCTGTTTTGCAATGTTTTTACATCATGGTTAGATGTATATTCTGCTATTTTATCAAATCCTTTCCATAAAAAAAGCTCTACACTTGGTGTAGAGCTGCATTAAGTAAAAAATTTGCTTAGAAGATAAATATAAAATACAAAAAACATAAAATAAAATACAGTAATGTAAAATAAATAAAACTATATTTCCTATTTATATTACAGCGTTTTCTGATTTCAGGATAAATAACGTATGTTACCAAATAAATAAAAGAAGGCCAGCCATAAACATAAATCTTAGAGCCTGAGATTCCATTAAATATAATTAAAGCTACAGAGCTTAGTACAATATACCCACATAAAAAACGCAGAAATTTTAAAATTTGTTCTTTCATATTCTATCTCCGGCAAAATAATAGATGTAACTTACCATATAGTATCTTAATATTTTGTATATTTAGATACATTTATAGCAGGTGACAAATAATCTGTATCAAAATTTGCTCCGCCGCTTCGTTCGTCGTTCGGCTAACGCCTCACCGGCATACTTCCGTCTTCTGGCTTCTAAATTTTTGTAGAGCAAAAATTAAGGCGCTGCGGTCACTCGTTTTGTAGATTTCGCCGCGCAAAGCTCACACTTTGCTTGCTCAATAACAAAACTACGCCTCTTGCGGTATAAAACG
>CALXWB010000042.1 GCA_944392225.1 uncultured Alphaproteobacteria bacterium
TTCACAAGCTTCTCAATCAGTGTTGCAATTGTTCTAATCGGACAAATCAGACCAAAAATAAAGGAAACTCCCGTCAGTTTTGGCAGGAGTTTCCTTTTTTTTGTGCGTTTTTGTGGTTGAAAAAAGAATAAATTAATGTATAATAATTTGCTGTATTTGACAAAAAATAGGAATCGATAATGGCAACATATCAAGAATTAGTGGCAAGAATAAACGACGCATTTGAAAACGACAAAAAATTAAAAATCAAAGCCAGAGAAATAGAATATCTGAGTTATGATGAAATTGAAAACTTGCAAAATTTGATTAATAAGCACAATTTGCAATATATTCGTAATGCGCGCAAAAAAGGCCTGATAAATCTTGAAACCGCCATATATTTGACAAACATATATAAAGATGCCATGGAAACATACCGTGTTGTCTACAAAAATGTATGTGAAAGCATTTTACGCAAATATCGCCCGGAAAAAGTTGCCAGGATGAAAGAGCTCAACGAAGAACTGGGCCCAGATGAGATTAATGCCATAGATTTGGATACTGGCGAAATTGATATCAATGATGCTCCGACACATTCCAGACACATGACCAAATATAAGGAATATCAGGCTAAACATATTACGCCTTTTACATCGATGCGTCTGACATTTTATGATTTCAGAGATAACCCGATATTCGGCATCATGCCTGGAATCAAAGACATTCGCCGCACTATAGATAAGATCAAACTTCCGATATATGATAAAGACGGGAAGATGGTTTCTCGCGGCGGAAAATATTATGAGCAATATCAAAAAGAGGTCAGAGCAGTAAAAGCCAAATGCAAAAAAGAGTTAGAAAAATATGCATATGGAAGTGACGAATATAAAATGGCTCAGGCAGCCATTAAAACCAAAGAAGCCACATTGATAAAGAAGATTCCAAAGCCGCATGAAAGAATCAAGGACATTGTGCGTTTGACAATATGCCGGAAATATTATCCAGATACAAAAGAAACGGTGGATTTGTTTGTTGCGGCACCGCAATATGGAGTAAAGCAAGAAGAGATTAAAGATGCTTTTCACGGCAATTCCAGCAATCACGAAGATTATGGTCCCAAAAATTATCGCGAGACAAGAGTCATTCTGGAAATGAAAAAAGACGGCAAACCGTTTAAGGTTGAACTGCAGATAAAAATCATCAAGCTCTATGAAGGAGATATTCAAACGCACGGAAATTATGCCGGAGAAGAAAATGAAGAAAGCCGAGATGATAATATTTTATTGGTAAGTCATCAAAACACAAAGGATAAAGGTTTACGCTTTTGGGAAGAAAACAAAAAAAGATACCCGTCAGAAGGTGACAGAGATTTAATTGAAATGAGAATTTTCAGCAAAAACCTGGAGGCTCAAAGCATAAATAAAAAACAGCTGAGAGAATATAATTTGCAGGTATTGGACAAGGCCTTTCGTTTGGAAGATGCCAAAAGAGCCAATGGCAAAGGCTATGATTCTAAAAGCCGCAACCCAATCAATAATAAAGAATATCCGATATACAAAGATATATCTAACTTTATTGAAGAAAACTTTTTATACCGTCCGTTCAAAGCGTTTGACATGGAAAAAAGGTTTAATGTTACAAATGAAGAATTGCGTTCTCTTGGGTTGGTAATAACAGCAGATCAGCTGGATGATTTGTTTGACCGATATACCGGCGTGATTTTATCCAAGTATAACGGCAGAATTGAAACAAATAATAAAAAATATTTTTTGGCTCAAGAAGAAAAAGAAGATTTTGATTCATCTGTTGCTTTGGCGCAAGAAGATGAAAATTTGGTGAGCATTGATGAAGAAGAAATCTTAGAAAGTTTTAACAAACAACACATTATCTATAACAAAATACTTGATAATATGGCCAGAGATTAGCATAATTAGAAAAAACAAAGGCAGAAAAGAGGTAAAAATGCCAAAAAAAATATTTTTTCTAATGATGAGCACAATCTTATGCAGTGCCGGTTTTGAAGCTTTGGCAGAGGGTCCTGTTTTGTCTTTAACGGGAGATTCTGTCATAACAAAATCTCAAGAGGCTCAATCTGAACCTTTGCAAAAGCAAGAAACAGCAAAAGCACAAGCTGAGGATAAAGGTATCTTTTCTTTTCTGAATTTTTGGCAGGGAAAAGACAAGCCAAAGCTGGAAATAGATGCCGATGCGCAAGAGACCTTGTTACAAAAATATACGCGTTTGGCTCAAAACGGAGATTTAAACGCGCAAATGTCTCTGGGGTATATGTATTTATATGGAGATTCTGAAAATAATATCAAACAAGATTATAAAGAAGCTTTTAAATATTATGAAATGGCGGCAAATCAAGGAGACAATGTTGCCATCAACAATCTGGGCAGCTTATATTATAGCGGAATAGGGGTTGAGCAAAATATTTTGAAAGCAACGCAATTGTTTGCCAAGGCAGCAGATCTTGGAAATACAGAAGCCATGGTCAACTTAGCTTTTATAGACATATCATCAACCGGGCAAAGCTATAAGCCGCAAGAGGCTGTGGATTTGTTTAAGAAAGCCTCAAAGTTGAACAATCCCACGGCTCATTTTATGCTGGGATATGCTTATTATAAAGGGTTTATGGTTGAAAAAAACAAAATAGAAGCATTTAACTTGATAAAAAAAGCAGCTAATTCCGGCTATGATGAAGCGCAATATGTATTGGCCAATATGTATTTGAATGGGGATGGCACACCGCAGAACTACGGCACGGGTGTCAAAGAGTTGAATCGAGCAGTCAAGCAAGGGCATCTGCCTTCGATGATGCTTTTGGCAAATATTTTAGCCGTTGGTAAGAAATATCCCAAAAACATATTTCAGGCATATGTTTTGTTTAACGTAGCCTCGGTGAAGGGTAATGAGGAAGCCGCAAAAAAGAGAGATGTTCTTGAAACAGGGTTAAAAATTGAAGAGTTATTACAAGCCCAAGCTCAAGCGGCACAATTTGTTCCGCAGCAAAGTCCAATGACGCAATATATCAACCAAACCTTTGGTGAAAATATCAAGCAATATATTGATCGAGAGCTGAACAAAAAAGAAAAATAGATACAAAAAAAACTACCCGAAATTTCGGGTAGTTTTTTTATCGTCACTATGAGAACAGAGCCTTAAGCAGCTTTGTTCATTTTATTTTCAGCAAACTTATTCATAGTTTCGATGATATAATCCTGAACATCAGTATCCAAATACGGATGCATCGGGATAGAAAGAACGGTTTTAGAAAGTTTTTCGCAAACCGGCAAGCTACGAGTGTTCCATTTAGCATAAGCGGTTTGAGTATGAACCGGGCGCGGATAATAAGCACCGCAAGGAATGCCGTTTTCTTTCAAATAAGCCATCAATTCATCTCTGTCATCGCAGTTGATGGTATAAAGAGCATAAGCAGATTGGCAATTATCCAAAATGCGTTGTTTGCGGAAATACGGGCTGAGCTCGTTATCATATCTTTTAGCAATAGTGTAACGATCTTTGAGTTCCTGGTCAAAAACCTTCATTTTTTGCAAAACAACGGCAGCTTGGAAAGAGTTCATACGGCCGGTCATACCCAAGCGAACGTTATCATAGTGGTCTTGCGGGCTCATACCGTGAACGCGGCAAGATTTAACCATTTCATTTTCCTCATTGGTGTTAGAGAAAACAGCGCCGCCGTCACCGTAAGCAGCCAAAGGTTTGGTTGGGTAGAAAGAAGTAGCGGTCATATCGGTAACGTTACCTGTTCTGGTGCCATGGTAAACAGAGCCAAAGCTTTGAGCGGCATCGGAAAGAACTTTCATACCGTTGGCATGAGCGATTTTTGTAATTTCGTCATATTCGCAAGGAGAACCGAAGATATCCACCGGGATAACCACTTTAGGGTTAAGTTTTCCTTCTTTTTTAACTTCATCGATGGCGCGTTGCAAGTCGGCCGGATCCATGGTGTAGGTATCAGGTTTAGAGTCAACGAACACCGGGGTTGCGCCAACGATAGCGGCACATTCGGCAGAAGCCACAAAGGTGAAAGAAGAAACAAAAACGGCATCGCCTTGTTTAACATCCCAAGCCATCAAAGCCAAGGTGAGGGCGTCAGTGCCGGAACCGCAGGTAGAGCAATATTTTGCACCGCAATATTGAGCAAGTTTCTCATCGAGCTCTTTTGTTTCCGGGCCCTGAGCATAACCGCCATGGTTCAAAATGGTTTTGAAAGCATTCAAGATATTTTCTTGGCCGATAACTTTTTGAGAAGCTTGAACATCAAAAAGGTTAATCGGTTTATTGGGTTTATTTGTCATAACATAATCCTCATATTGTTGTTTTTAACTGATTCGGATAGTAAGAGATTTTTTTTTTGAAAGCAAAACACAAAAGGTTTCAGCTCTGTAACAAAAGCTTTTCAAAGGGGAACGGCATAAGAAACAAAGCGTTTGCCGTTATAGGTATGGATATAATACCCCACGGGTTTTTGTGGGTTTTTCATATCTTCGGTTGGTGTAAAATCAAGATTTGCCTGCCAGTTAGCGCTAAAAGAAGAGATAAAAGTCACACCGTTGACATTGCCGATGGCAGAGTTGTGCAAATGCCCGGACAGAACCAATTTTATCTTATTTGGATATTTTGCCACGATTGTGATAAATTTATCGGCCCAAGGTTGTCGGTTAGTTTTATCAAAGAAGAAGAGTTCTCCGTCGATGCAAAACTGGTGCACGAGAACCACAACGGGTTTCAAGCTTTTTTCAACTTCCTTTTCAAGAAAAGCAAGTTGTTTGTCAGAAAGTGCACCACCGCTCAAATTTTCGGTATAACTGTCAAGGGCAATAATTTTGAAAGGAAAATCATTGCAAACATAATCCAGCTTGTCAGAAGAAGCGGGCAGGGGGTGAAAAGGGCAAAATTTTTTGAGGGCGGCAATCAAGGCGGCAGATTCATCATGGTTCCCGGTAATGCAGAAAAAAGGGATATCAAGTTGTTTAAGCTTATCAAAAACGGGAACATAGTCATCAAAATCGCGATTGATAATATCCCCGGTCACAACCAACAAATCGCCCTTTTGTTTATATTGTTCAATATCTTGCAACACCTTATTGATATTGAGGATCCCCATTGTGTCGGCAGGATTAAAATGCAAATCGGAAATATGAAAAATATTCAATTTTTGCTCCTTAAGAAAAAAGTAAACATAGCATGATAAATATATTTTAGATAAAATGATATTGATTTCAATAAAATAGATGTTATATTGAAACAAAAATAAAAACAATATAAACAAGGTAATCTTATTTATGAAAAAAACAGCAATCTTTTCTTGTGTTCTTTCCGCAATAATCATCACCACATCATGCGCCACAGCCGGCGATGCCGATATGCATGATCAAAATGATCCGTATGAAAGTTTCAACCGAGCCATGTTCAACTTCAACATGAAGTTAGACAAATATATTTTAAAGCCGGTTGCCGAAGGCTACCGAGCCATCACCACGCCGGATGTAAGAGAGCGCGTGAGAAGTGTGTTCAGCAACGTCAAGGAGCCGATTTCAGCTGTCAACCAAGTTTTGCAAGGAGAGGTCGTGCGTTCCGGCGTGAGCTTGAGCCGTTTTGTCATCAACTCAACTTTGGGCTTGGGTGGTGCGTTTGATGTAGCATCGGGCTGGGGGCTTGAAAAACATCCGGATGGTTTTGAAGAAACCTTGGCCAAGTGGCATGTTCCGTCCGGCAACTATTTGGTTTTGCCGTTCATCGGTTCCACCACGCCGCGTGCCTTTGCCGGAGAAATTGTTGACTCGTTCACTTCGCCGGTATATTGGTTGACCGAAGAATATGAAGATGGTATCTATGCATATAGTGCCTATGTTGCCGCCAAAACAATTGTTACCAGAGAAGAATATCTTGACCTGAGTAATGATTTGGAGCGCAACTCGGTTGATTTTTACACCACCATGAAATCAGCCTATCTGCAAAACAAAAAAGGTCTGGATGGCAATTCGGCAGACAGTCAAGCCTCCTATGACTTTGATTTTGAAATTGATGAAGAAGTAGATGATATGGAAATTTAAGGAGTATTATTAATGAAAAAAAATATATTTTCTTTTGTTTTAGGTTTGGCCATGTTGGCAGCAGGTTCTGTCAGAGCAGAGGTCAATGTTGAAAAAGCCGATGCCTTTGTCAAAGAGGTCACCAACAATGGTATTGAAGAGATTATCAATGCCAATGTCTCACAAAAGGTTAAAGATGAGCGCTTTGAAAAGCTTTTCAACTCTGCCTTAGACTTAGACTTCATCGGCCAGTTTGTTTTGGGTAGGTATTGGAGAACAGCCACGCCCGAGCAAAGAAAAGCTTTTATCAAGGTTTATCGTGAGTTAAACATCAAAACCTGGTCTGCCCGTTTTGATGAGTTTAAGGGCAAATCATTTGTTTTCACGGGTTCAACACCGTCCACATCCAAAAACCAAGTGTTTATCAACTCAACCGTTGCCATGGATGCCGGAGAGCCGGCCAAGGTTGTATGGCGTGTCAAACAAAATGGAGATAGTTTCAAAATTGTTGATATCATCATTGAAAATGTCAGCTTAGCCATAACGGCGCGCAATGAATATACCGCATTCATCAAAAACAACGGCGGCAATGTAGATGCGTTGATTAAAGATTTGCAAAACAAAGTCAATGCCCCGGTCAAGCCCGCCGGCAAGAAATAAAGCAAAACAAAAAAAGCTCTGC
>CALXWB010000043.1 GCA_944392225.1 uncultured Alphaproteobacteria bacterium
CTGGAGAATTTTCTTTCCTCCAGCCATCTCAGGCCTACCAATTCAGAGCCTTAGGATTTTATCCTGAGGCTTTTTTTCTATATCCTTATTGGTTCGAACTCCCTCGGGAGTTCTTCTGGCTCCTAAGAGTTCGTTTCACAAACTCTAACTCGCTGCGGTCACTCCATTTGTAACGTTTTTTGCCTTCGCTGTCGCTTGGCTCCAAAACTAACAAATGTTCGTCTGTCGTTAGAAAATCCTCCTCTGGAGAATTTTCTTTCCTCCAGCCATCTCAGGCCTACCAATTCAGAGCCTTAGGATTTTATCCTGAGGCTTTTTTTTTGTATCCTTATTTGTTCGAACTCCCTCGGGAGTTCTTCTGGCTCGTTTAAAAAGAAACCCTGAAACCAGTTCAGGGCATCTTCTTATGTGTTTGTATCGCTGTTTGTCTTATTTCGGATATTCTAAATTGCTCTCATCTGCCACATAGAGTGTTTCTTGCAAATATCTCTTGGCTAAAAACTTTGCCATATTCAAATTCATATCAAGATAATTTCCGCAATCTCGCGCCGAAGCCCCGGGAACTTCTCCTTCAAAATCTTTGATAAACTCAAATAGCTCTATCACCAAAGGTAAAATTTCTTTTGCACTGTATTTTCCTGCCAGAACCATATAAAACCCCGTGCGACAACCCATGGGGCCAAAATAGACCGTTTTATCGGCAAATTTGGGGTGATTTCTCAAAAATGTGGCGCCTAAATGCTCTATGGTGTGAATCTCCGCCGTGTTCATGACCGGCTCAAAATTTGGTTTGCTCATTCTTAAATCAAAGGTGGTGACCTCTTGTGAGCCAAATTTATCTATGCGTGAAACATAAACACCGCGATTTAATTTTAAGTGATTCACCATAAAACTTGCAATTTTTTTCATTTTTTTTAAACCTTTTTAAAAGATTATTTAACCTTTTTTCTTTATTCTATATTTAAGTTTAATGTTTTTAAAGAGGTTTTTTATTATGGATTTTTTCAGCAGCAAAAAAACAGAGCAAAAGCCGGCTCCTAAATCTTTATATTCAAGCGAATCAATCAGAATGCAGGCACAACAAGTTCAGACTGAAACTGATTTTGCGCCACAAACACAACCTTCAGCTCCAAAAGCTTCTGTTTCCGAAAATCAGATTCCGTCTCAAGCTCAGAGCAAAGAAAACCTGGCCGGGGCTTCGGCTCAGGAAACCAGCACTTATGTTCAGCCTGTGCAGCGTAATGCAGCTCAATTTGCTACGGAAAATTTGCGCTCTCCCGAGGCTTTGGGACCCATTAATGATATTAAATTTTCTGATGTATACATAACACCTGATAAAAAATGCTATATTTGGAGCGGCAAAACGGATTGTGGTTTGAAATGGGTCACTTTTCAGGATTTTCCCGAATTTTTTGCTCAAATGGAAAAATTGTTTGACGGAAACCGCAGCTATCTGCTCAATTATCATGGCAGAAACTATCGTATTGAAAGAAGTATTGCCCTCGAAGGACCGCAATATTGCGCCCGTAAAATGCCGATTGAAGTTCCTGAACTCAGATTGCTGAACTTTCCGAGCGGTGTTTACAGCCATTTGCTCTCCCTAGCCAACTCAAGCGGACTTATTCTCCTTGCCGGAGCAACGGGAAGCGGCAAAAGCACCACTATTTCTGCCCTTTTAAAAGAATACCTGGAAAGAAAAGGCGGCTACGCTTTCACCATTGAAGACCCGATTGAACTTCCGCTCGACGGTGTGTATGTTACAAAAGACGGTGAACTTGGCCTCTGCAAACAAACAACGCCGCCCGATGGCTCTTGGGAAGAGGGAATTAAATCTGCTTTGCGTTCTAAGCCGCGTTATATTTATTTGGGCGAGATTCGTTCTCCCGATGTGGCCAGCGAAGCATTGCGCGCCGCAACTTCCGGCCACTTGGTTTTGTCTACCATTCATGCCAACAACGTCAGCGATGCCATTAACTCTTTGGTGAAATATGCCGCCTCAAGCGGTATTTCCGAAGAAATGGCTTTTGAGCTTGTGGCTAACGGCTTTTTGGGTTGTATTCACCAGATTTTGGTCGGTGCACCTAAACGCGCCATTCTGACTTATCTTTTTGCTAACCCTGATGTTAATGCCGGTTGCCCGGTCAGAGGAATGCTCAGAAGCGGAAAACTCAATGTTTCTACACTGATGGAACAACAACGTGTTAAACTGGATAGAAACTTGCCTATTTTTACCAGATTCTAAATTAGGAGAAATTGCTATGGAAACAAGAATCGCCATTATCGGTATTATGGTTGAAAAACCTTCTTCGGTGGAAGCTCTTAATGCGTTTTTGCATGAATATGCACCGTATATCATCGGGCGTATGGGAATCCCTTATCGGGCAAAAAACGTTAGCATTATCTCCATTGCCTTAGATGCACCGCAAGATGTTATCAGCGCCTTGGCCGGAAAAATCGGCAATTTGGATGGAATATCTTCAAAAACCCTCTTTGCAAATGTATAATTTGTGATATTATCCGTTTTCGTTTGTTTTTAACCTGACGGGAAAGTTTTTCTAACCCGAAAGAAAGTGAGTGAAAATGTATGATCCAAAATCGTTAAAAGCTGAAGAGTTTATCAGCCATGAAGAAATTTTAGATACCTTGGCTTATGCCGATGCGCATAAAAACAATGCCGCGCTGATTGATGAAATTTTGGCAAAAGCAAAAAAATGCAAAGGCTTGACCCACCGTGAAGCTATGCTTTTACTCGATTGCGAAATCCCTGAAAAAAATGCCGAGATTTTTGCTCTGGCCGAGCAAATCAAAAAAGATTTTTACGGCAACCGCATCGTGATGTTTGCGCCTTTGTATCTTTCCAACTATTGCGTCAATGGCTGTGTTTATTGTCCGTATCATGCCATTAACAAACATATTCCGCGCAAAAAGCTTACCCAAGAAGAAATTGCCAAAGAGGTGATTGCTCTGCAAGATATGGGTCATAAGCGTTTGGCCATCGAATCAGGCGAAGACCCGGTGAACAACCCGATTGAATATATTTTGGAATCAATTAAGACCATATATTCCATCAAACACAAAAACGGTGCCATTCGCCGCGTGAATGTAAATATTGCCGCAACTACCGTTGAAAACTATCGCAAGCTTAAAGAAGCCGGAATCGGTACTTATATTCTTTTTCAAGAAACATATCACAAAGAAAGCTATGAAAAGCTGCACCCCCAAGGGCCAAAGCATAATTATGCATACCACACCGAAGCCATGGACCGCGCTATGGAAGGCGGTATTGATGATGTGGGGTTGGGCGTGTTGTTTGGCTTGGAGAGATATCGTTACGAGTTTGCCGGTCTTTTGATGCATGCCGAGCATTTGGAGGCCGTGCACGGCGTTGGCCCGCACACCATTTCCGTGCCGAGAATCCGTCGTGCCGATGATATTGACCCAAGCGTTTTTGACAATGGCATTAATGATGACACTTTTGCCAAAATTGTGGCTTGCATTCGCATTGCCGTGCCTTATACCGGCATGATTATGTCTACCCGCGAGAGCAAAGAGTGCCGAGAAAAAGTCATTCACTATGGCATTTCGCAAATCAGCGGCGGTTCCAAAACCAGCGTTGGCGGTTATGACACGCCGGAAGCCGAAAATGATAACTCTTCCCAATTTGAGGTGAGTGACAACCGCACATTGGATGAGGTGGTGCGTTGGCTGATGCAGTTGGGCTATATTCCAAGCTTCTGCACGGCTTGTTATCGGGAAGGGCGCACCGGCGATCGGTTCATGGCTTTGTGCAAAAATATGCAAATTCATAACTGTTGTCTGCCCAATGCCTTGATGACATTGAAGGAATATTTGATGGATTATGCCAGCCCGGAAACGCGCAAAATCGGCGAAGAGCTCATCAAAAAAGAACTTAACAATATTCCCATGCCCAAAGTTCATGATATTTGCAATGATAATCTGCATAAAATTGAGCAAGGTTCACGCGATTTTCGTTTTTAATCTCAAAGGAAAGCTCCGTTAATTCGGGGCTTTTTCTTTGCTTGACAAGCAAGGCTGCCTGCAATAGCTTATAAAACACGTTAACTTTAAGGAAAAATCTTGATGAAAAAAGAACTTTTGGCGCCGGCCGGGGATATTGAAGCCGGTTATGCCGCGCTTTATTATGGCGCAGATGCCGTCTATCTCGGCTTGAAAAACTTTTCGGCACGAGCAACGGCGGCTAATTTTGATGAACAACAACTCAACGAGTTTGTGGCTTTTGCGCATCACCTCAATCGCAAGGTGTATGTGGCAATCAATACTTTGGTGCAAGAGCATGAATTGCCGCAACTTCTGCAAACCCTGGATTTATGCTCAAAATATCATGTTGATGCCATCATCATTCAAGATTTGGGTGTGGCGCGCGTTATTCATGAGCAATATCCCGAGCTTGAAATGCACGCCAGCACGCAAATGGCCGTGCATAATAAAGAGGGCGCTTTAGCCTTGCAAAAAATCGGTTTTACACGTGTGGTTTTGGCGCGCGAACTGCACCTTTCCGAAATCAAAGAAATTGCCGCTATTCCCAACTTGGAAACCGAAGCCTTTATTCATGGGGCTTTGTGTTATTCTTACAGCGGACTTTGTCTGTTTTCTTCTTTTGAAACCGGAAAAAGTGCCAACCGCGGCAAATGCTTATATCCTTGTCGTGCATCTTTTGAAGGAGAGGCCGGCAAAAAGCACTATTTTTCAATGAAAGATATGGCTCTGCAAGAAAAAATCTTGGATATGCCGGTGACTTCTCTCAAAATTGAGGGACGTAAAAAGACCGCGCTTTATGTGGCGGCCGTAACCGATTATTATCGTCGGATTTTGGATGGAAAGGGGGCGGACAGCATTCGAGAAGAGCACATTAAGCAGATTTTCTCTCGTCCGTGGACGGATTTTCACTTCAAAGGCAAAAACAAAAATGTGATTGACCGAGATTTTGTCGGGCATCGCGGTCTGCTTATCGGCAAGATTGAAAAAATTGCCAAGAATAAGCTCTTTTTCAAAACAAATCACAAAATTGCCCGCTATGACGGAATCCAGATTGATGTGAACGGAGATGAAAAGCCGTTTGGTTTTTCTTTGCAATTTTTGAAAGTCAACGGCAAAAATGTTTTTGAAGCCGAGAAAAATACACTTGTTGAAATTTCTTTGCCGCCGAAAACGCCGGAACTTTCTTTGGGCGAGAACATTTATCTGGCATCCTCAAGCGAAGTGAAGGGCGCTTATCCTTATACCAAGCCCAAACCGAAAGAGTTTATGCGCCGCGATGAGGTTAAGGTTGAAGTTAAAGTCTGCCCGATGGAAATTATGGCCTCGGCCAACGGTGTTTGCGCCAAAGTCAGCGGTGAATTTGCGCCGGCGCAAAACCCGGACAAAGTAAAATCGGCAATTGAAACGGCTTTCGGCAAAACCGGTGACACGAATTTCACACTCGGCGGCATTCGTATTGACAATCCAAACAATCTGTTCGCGCCGGCATCGCTTTTAAATGAACTGCGCCGCGATTTATATGCGCAAATTAAGATTGAAGACAAACATGGAGTTTTGCCTGAAATATCTGCCCCGAGAGCACAACAAAGCCCGCAATGGGTGGTTAAGACCGATAATCTTGCCAGCCTTGCGCAGATTGATTTAGACAAAGTTGCCGAGGTTGTTTGGCTGATTTCTCCTAACTCAAAAGCCGAAGAGCTCAAAGCTTTGCCTAAAAATAAAGTTCGTATTGCATTGCCTGCCGTTTGTCGCAAGCCGCAGCTTTATGCCAAATTGATTGCCGAGCTTTTGGCACAAGGTTACAAAAAATGGGAAATCGGGCATTATTGGGGCTTATCTGTTTTGCCGGAGAAGGGGATTGACATCAGCTTTGATGCCTCTATCTATACGCTTAACACGCAAGCCATTGAGCAGGCCAAGGAAATGAAAGCCTCACGCGTCACTTTGGCTTTGGAAGATGATTTGACCAATATGCAGGCGCTTGCCGATAAATCTCAACTTTCCCTATCTATGGTGGTTTATCAAGATGCGCCGCTTTTTACCAGTGCCGATTGCATTCGTTCCAATGATTGCAAGAATTGTCCGCAAGGTGAGAAATGGCTGGAACTCAAACGTGACGGCAAGACATATCAGGCTCTTTCCAAAGATTGTCAGATTATGTTGTTCTCCGAAAATCCGTATTGTGTGGCTCAAGAGGCTAAAAATATCAAGGCAGATTTTTATCGGGCGGATTTTTGCTACAAAAAATATACTGCCGATAAGGTTTTGAAAATATTTGAAAAATTAACCAAATTTGAAGATATTTTGCCTTGTAATAAAGCTAA
>CALXWB010000044.1 GCA_944392225.1 uncultured Alphaproteobacteria bacterium
TCCTCGTGTACCTTCAAATGTACACGTCGTCAAAAACTTCCGTCGCAGCACGTCAATTAAAGAAAGTTTAACCGGCGTGCGGCGAATAAGCGTCATGCTTCAAAATTTTTTCTTAATAGCAGACATTACTATCAAAAATATTCAATAAATTGCTCATAATTTAGTGGATTTTTTTTCTCAAAGCAAGAATTTATCTTGGGTTATGCTTGCTTTTCTTTTCTTCTGCCGGCGGAACAGGATCATAGCCGCTGCCGCCCCATGGATGACAACGCATCAGCCTTTTAAAACCCAGCCATATTCCCTTAAAAATGCCATGGGTTTCAATGGCCTCTATCATATATTGTGAGCAGGTCGGTCGATAGCGGCAAACTCCCGGAAACAAGGGAGAAAGAAATTTTTGATAGATTTTGACCAGCAAAATCAATATCTGTTTGATGATTTTGGTCATTTTGTGACCTTTTTCTCGTTTAGCAAAGCATTGATTTGCTCCAATGCTTTGTGCATATTGTCTTTGAGCTTTTGAAAATCGCAAGTGGCGGTGTTGTAGCGCCCAATCAAAACATAATCGACGCCGCTTAATGCCGTTTGCGGAAAAACTTCTCTGACGGCGGCGCGCAATCTTCTTTTGGTGCGGTTCCTTATATGGGCTTTGCCCAGTTTTTTGGTGGCAGTATAACCAATATGGCAACAATCATCTTGCACGGATAAACTAAGAGCCGCCTGCAGGATTAAGCCGGATGTGACCACTTTTAATCCCTTAGAGGCGACTCTAACGAAATCTTTTCTCTTTTTTAAGATAAAAACTTCTACCATAACGGTTGCAGACTAGGCTGAAAGTTTTTTACGACCTCTTGCACGACGTGCTGCCAAAACTTTGCGACCGCCTTTGGTTTCCATACGTGTGCGGAAGCCGTGACGACGAGCTCTTACCAATTTGCTCGGTTGATATGTACGTTTCATTTGTTTTCTCCGGTTGTGGCGGATTGTTCCGCCAATTGTTATTTATTATTTAAAAGCTCAATTTGTTTTTTGAGCTTCTCGGAATTTGTGCTCTGAAAAATCAGAACATTCGTTTTATAAAGTCAAATCTTGGCAAAGTCAATAAAAAAAGGACTTAAATTTTTGATTTAAGCCCTTGTTTTTATTTGTTACGCATTTCTTATCTACGGTCACCCATCAAACGCAATAGATAGATGAACATGTTGATGAAATCCATATACAAGTTCAGAGCGCCCATAATCGCTTTGCGACCGATTACATCTTCATTGTCCGAACCATAGTAAATTTGGCGAACAGCTTGCGTGTCATATGCGGCCAAACCGGTGAAAACCAAAACGCCGATAACCGAAATGGCATAGCTCATACCCGGGCTTTGGAAAAACAGATTAACCACAGAGGCAATAATCAACCCCCAAACGCCCATCATTAAAAATGAACCCATGCTGCTCAAGTCTTTTTTGGTGGTATAACCATACAAGCTCATACCGCCGAACATGGCTGCCGTAATCAAGAAAACTCTGGCTACGCTGGCTCCCGTATAGACCAACAAAATCGGGGTTAAAGAAACACCCATAACGGCTGAAAAAGCCCAAAACATGGTTTGAACTTGTTGCAGGCTTCCTCTTTGCACAACCCAACCAAAGGCAAAAACCATAATCAGCGGGGCAAACAAAAACAACCAGCCCAAGCCGCTCATGGAAACACCTTGCGGTGTGATGTTAAAAAACAGACGGATGAGCGAGGTGTTGGCCACAATGTAAGCAGCTAAAGCCGTGAGGCACAGCCCGCCGGACATGTAGTTATATACTTTGAGCATATATTGACGCAAGCCTTCATCAACATAAGTTTTGGCTTGTGTTTTTACTTTTGTTTCCATATTTGTTTTTCTCCTGTTTAATTTGTTCTAAAAAATAATATAGGGAATGTTTTTATAAAAATCAACCGCGCTTATTCGTATAGGTATAATTCTTTGCCATGGTTTTTGAGCCACAATCTTCCTTTGGCGGCGGTAGGACAGAGGTTTTTAACACATTGCCAAAACTCTCTGGAATGGTCCTGATGCAAAAGATGGGAGACTTCATGCGCGACCAAATAATCAATCACAAAATTCGGTGCCAAAGCAATCCGCCAATTATAGTTGATGTTGTCTAAACTGGAACAGCTGCCCCAACGCGACTTTGTGTCTTTGATGCTGACATGATTGACATGACAATTTATTTTTTTTGCCAGTTTTTGCGATTTTTGCAAAAGTTCTTCTTGCGCCTTTTTTTTGATGAAGTCACACAGACGGCGATGAAGAAATTCTTTTGCTCCGGATACAATCAGCTCATGGCCTTCAATCATAACGCCGCAGCGTTTTTGCGGGCAGTGGTTGATGCTGTATTCTTTGCCCATAACAGAAATGATTTCGCCGTTTTCAAAGCGCTTGGCAACGGGAATCTTGGCCAAATTTTCTTCAATCCAGAGGCGGTGTTCTTCCACAAAGGCAACGGCTCTTTTGCCGCTGCAACGGCTGGGAAGCGTTAAAATCGGCAGACGCTCTTTGGCATCAATCCGCAAGGTTAAGCGTTTGGCTTTTGCGGATTTGATAATTTTGATATCCATGCTTAAGGCTTTTTGAATATCAAAGGTCTTGCCAGTCAATAACGTAATTCTCATAGTCCTCTATTCCCGTTTCAGATACGGTTTCTCGTCCCTGTAAGGACATTTTGGCCTCATGCACGCTGCTTGCTTTGCCGGTGATTAAGGGATGCCAGGAAGGCAAATCATAACCATTATCTAAGAGCCAATAAGCACAAGTTTTGGGCAACCAACGCGGCTTTTCTCTGATGGCGGCCAAGTCAATATCGCGGCAATCGGAAACTTTTTCAAAGCGATGCTCATATATGCGGCACAAACAAGTTTGGCAATCTAAGAATCGGCAGCGTGTGTTGGTAAATTTGATTTTGCCTTTGATTTCAATTTTATTCAAGCAACATTTGCCGCAACCGTCACAAAGCAACTCCCATTCTTCTTTGCTCATTTCTTCAAGCTTTTTCTTTTTCCAAAACTCGGGTTCGAATCGGTCAAGATGGTCAAAGCGGCTTTGCGGGTCATATTCTTCCGCAGCAAAATTGTTATTATCCGAACTCATGGCTCACCGTCTTCCAAAATATGGTCTTCCCATTCTTCTTCAGGGACAAGAGTTTCCAAAATGCAACGGTGTTTGATGCTGTGTTTTTCTTCCAAAGGTTTGCCGGTTATTAACGGATGCCATGGCGGCAATGTGCCTTTTTCAACCAGCCAACGATAAGCGCAATTTTTCGGCATCCAGCTGATTTTATCAACATTATCTTTATCAAGCTTCAAACATTCCGGCACCAGCTTGCAGCGGTTTTGATACTCGGTGCAGGTGCAATTTTCCGTGTTAAAATAGCGGCAAACCAAGTTTGTATAAAACACCTCATCACTGTCCTCATCTTGCAATTTTATCAAGCAGCAGCGTCCGCAGCGGCAGCAGATGCTTTCCCATTCAGCTTCCGAAAACTCGGATAATTTTTTATACTGCCAAAAGTTTTTTTGCATTATTCAGCTCCGATTTGGTCCGGCAAATATTCTTCTTTGGCGAGGTTGCCAAACTGGGTGTATTCGCCGTTCCAGAAAAGCTGAACCGTGCCGGTGGAGCCGTGACGGTTTTTGCCGATAATCACTTCTGACAAGTTTTGTGTGGCTCTGACTCTGGCTTCCCATTCTTCATGGCGTTTTTGTAAGTGTTCCGGCGTTTCCGAGGCTTTTTGCTGCGGCTCTTCATTTTGCAGATAGTAGTTTTCACGATAGATAAACATTACACTATCAGCATCTTGCTCGATAGAACCTGACTCACGCAAGTCAGACATGAGCGGGCGTTTGTCATCTCTTTGTTCCACACCGCGGTTTAATTGTGAAAGCGCGATAACCGGCAAATTCAACTCTTTGGCCAAAATCTTCAAACCACGGGAGATTTCCGACAATTCTTGCACACGGTTGCCTTCGGTTTTTTTGCTGCCGCTACCCATAATCAATTGAATATAGTCAATGATAATCAGCCCCAGACCTTTGCTCCTTTTCAAACGACGGGCGCGGGTGCGGATGGCATTAATCGTCAGACCCGGTGTGTCATCAATATAAAGCGGAATGTTTTCCAGCTCGCGGACAGCGGCGGCAATGCGGGTGAATTCGGCATTATCCAGCTCGCCGGTGCGCATTTTGTGAGCATTGGTTTGGGTGACGGTGGAAAGAATACGGCTGGCCAGCTGATCGGCAGACATTTCCAAAGAGAAAAAGGCCACGCCTTTGCGGCCGGGTTCCAAATCTTTGCTGTGATACATATAGTCGGCCACATTATAAGCAATGTTGGTGGCTAAAGCGGTTTTCCCCATGGCCGGACGGGCGGCAATAATAATCAAGTCCGAATTGTTCAGGCCGCCGGTTTTGTTGTCCAAAGCATCAAGTGCCGTCGGCAGGCCGGAGATTTTGCCCTCTTTTTGGTAGGCTTGCTCAATGTTGTTTAAGGATATGCCCAAAGCTTCACCAAAATCTATGAACCCACCTTGATGCTCCCCTTGGTCGGCCAGCTCAAAAAGTTTTTTCTCCGCAGCTTCAATTTGCTCCGAGGCGTCCGAATCGATGTCTTCTTTGCTGGCATTGTTGACAATGTCAAAGCCGGTGGCAATCAGCTCGCGGCGCAGATATTTGTCATAAATAAACTGGGCATAATATTCGGCATTGGTCAAAGGTGTGGCACTGTCTGCCAGCTTTATCAAATATTGATAGCCGCCAACCTCATTTAATGTGCCTTCTTGCTCAAAATAGTTTTTTAAGGTGATGACATCTGCCACATGACCGCGGCTGATGAGCTTGGATATAACATCAAAAATTTTGGCATGAGTCGAATCGGCAAAATGTTGCGGTTTTAAAAATTCCGATACTTTCTCAAAAGCTTTGTTGTTGACTAATATTGCGCCCAACAAGGCTTGCTCTGCTTCAATATTTTGCGGGAGTTTGCTCACATCAATTGCGGTTTCCATGGTCTTCTTTCGGTTGAGTTATTGTTGCTGATTTTATATACAAAAAAATTGCGAATGACAATCGAAATTCTATATACCCCCTTGTGGATAACGGGGATAAAAAAATACCTTCTCAAATGAGAAGGTATTTGAAACTTTTTCTGAAGCCTTAATTATTATTTTGCTTTAGCAATTGTTTTTTTGATTTTGATGGCTTCATCGCTCAACTTGGTGTTGGAAGTGGATTCCAAATAAGCATCCAAACCGCCATTGTGTTCAATGGTGCGCAAGGTTTTGGCGCAAACTTTGAGCTTGAAAATACGACCAAGTTTTTCACTCAACAATGAAACAACTTGCAAGTTAGGCAAGAAACGACGACGGTTTCTGTTGTTGGCGTGGCTGACATTGTTGCCGCTCATAACGCCGGTGCCTGAAATATCACACTTTTTAGACATTTTATTTTCCTTAAATTTTATCTTGTAAACAGAACTTGTTGCTTGTTAATACATAGAATTGGACAAATAGTCAAGAGAAATTTTGAAAAATTGAGCTCTTAACTCGAAAAAATGTAAAATTTTTCTGGTATTATGTTTGAAAATGGTATATGAAAGTTTTGTTTTGATGATGTACCCGTAGCTCAGTTGGATAGAGTATCGGCCTCCGACGCCGAGGGTCGTGGGTTCGAATCCCCCCGGGTACGCCATAAAAGAAAAGGGGCTACTTGTCAGCCCCTTTTCTTTTATGTTGAGTAGCCGCGGGTTTCGAACCCACGAGGAAGTGGTTCGACTAGGAGGAGAGGCAGACGAAAGTATGCCGGTGAGGGCAAAGCCCGAGCGACGACGAAGCGGCGACGCAGGAGCCCATCTTTCCGGGTACGCCATAAAAAGCCGTCCTCAACAGACGGCTTTTTTGTTATGGCTTCCCGGATGGTCGAACCCGGGTTCGTTCTTGCTTGTAAGTTCAAGTCTAAAGACTTTCACTAACTGCGCTGCGGTCACTTGATTTGTAACGCTTTATCGGTGGCGTTATCACTGGCCTCAAAGCTAACAAATCTGCGCCTTTCGTTGAAATAATCTCCGCCGGAGATTATTTCTTCCTTTTCTTGCTTGTAAGTTCAAGTCTAAAGACTTTCACTAACTGCGCTGCGGTCACTTGATTTGTAACGCTTTATCGGTG
>CALXWB010000045.1 GCA_944392225.1 uncultured Alphaproteobacteria bacterium
ATACTTTTGAGCTTGCTGCCGCTGATAAGTGCCACCGCGGCAAACAAGAACACCGGCAAGATGCCCATATAGAAAAGGAATTGTTTTTTATCCTGAGGCAAAGAGTTTTCTTCTTTCTCCCCGCGGCGATAACTTAAATAAAAGAGGATTAAAGCCATGAGGGTAAACAAAATCTGCGAGCCTAAGAATTTTACGGGAAAGAAGAAATGTGCCCAAATTTTTGCCCCGATTGTCTGCGCTCCGTTTCCGGCTCTGCCCATCAGATATTCAAAAGAATAAAAATCATGTTGGAAGAGCCACCAGACGTGTGGTGCAATTACGGCAAGGAAAATAACAAAGGTGAAATAAGGACCGACTTTTTTGAACTGAGCCCTACCCTGAACCGTGAAGAACAAATAAAGAGCCATACACAAGAGCTCGATTCCGCCGACATATTTGTTGAGCATATTCAAGCCGGCAAACAAGCCTGTCAAAAACCAAGCACTCAAGGTATTTTTGTTCAAAGCTTGCCAGAAATAATAAGCCGTGAGCGGCCACAAAGCCAAGGACACCACATTGACGTTATATTCTTGTGCGCTGAAGCCATAATAGATCACACCTTCCAAAAGCATAACGGCCAAAACGGCTTTACCTTCGGTCAAAAAACATTTGGCAAGTTTATAAATAAAGATAAAACCGATGAGGACCAAGATTTGATTGAGGAGATAAATACCGGCCTGTCCAAAGAGCTGATAAAACCAATCAGCCGGAAAGCCGGACAGAGGTGGGTGTTTATTGGTACCCCAATCACAATATCTGCCCCAAGTAATGGCCTCCACTGAGTCTAAAGGCAAGCTTTGGCGCATCAATGGGACAATAAACCACAAGACAAAGTGCACAGAAAGGAATATGAGTAAATTTTTGTTATATAGGTTTCTCATCGGTTGTATCTTTCAGTTAAATAAACAGAATAATTTATTAGTAATATTAAGGAGAAATGATGTCAAACCCAATTCGTTACATTTGCATAGTAATTATTTCCAGCCTTTAAGCATCTGATAGACATTCACGCTTGCCTTGGCAACAACGGCTTTGAATTTATTGAGGCCGTTTTCTAGCCAAATTTTCATCAAAATATCGGTTGCTTGTTTGCGAGAATAAATATCTTTGTGTTGGCACATATAATCATGAAAACAAGCGGCCTTAATTCCTTGGCGCAAATCTTTGTTGGAAAAGAGCAGAGTAAAAGGCGCCGGCACAGACACACCGTCAAAGATAAAATCTTTCGGCACAGTGACGTTCTCATAATTAAGTTCTCTTAATGCGATATAATTAATACCTTCTACGGCAAAGTCATAAACCTTGCGGCGGGTATATTTTCTTTTTATGCGTTCCATGATATATTCTCCAATTCTTCTTCTGAGGTTGCGGTTTCAATTTGGGCTTTAAGCGCACTTGCTTTTTGGTGGCAGGTGTTAGACCATTCGGCAAGCGCCACGCTCAAGCCCAATAATTCTTGTGCAGTTAATTCGATAGTAGTGTTGTCTTGACACGTCCAAGTGATTGTCGGCACCACGTCTGCCATGGTTGCCGCCTGCATGGATTGCGCCGCTCCTTGAATGCGGATACAAGAAACGATATCGCTGTCAAAAGTCTTGTCCATATAAAAAAAGCCGCCTTGTTCGGCAGCATCTCGCGCGGCATTAATTTCGGCCCGTTTTTCAGATTTTAATTCTTCAAGCGGTTTTTGCGGGGCATAACCTTTTTCCCAAAGTGAGCCGTCATAAGCCGTCTCGATTTTGCTTTCTTCAATGGTTGTTGTCCAGCCTAAGGATTCCGCAATAGCTTTGGACAGTGTGCGGTTTCCAATTCTGTGTTTTTCTATTTTTTCACAATATAAAGTCATTATTCTTTACTCCCTTCGGCATAGATAAATCTAAATATTTTTTTTGTAGGCGCATTATACCAAACCATAACAATATCTCCTTTTTTCACGGGGAGCATCACCATTGGGTTTATGCCGGCAAAATCAGATGACAAAACACCATAGTTTATATTTTCATCAGCAGTTCCGCCGCCTGAATTTTTAATATTAAACAATCCAACATATTGTCCGTTTGATGTTGCTGACATATAAAGAAAATAATACCCGTTGTCTGGAGCTATATATTCTGTTCCTCTTGCCTGTAAATCCAAATCAATATACTGGTCTGACGGCATACATAAACCGGCAACCAAGTCTTTTGCCTCTGCGGTTATGTTATCAAGTCCGACATTAGCCTTACCTCCAAGCGCCGTCATAAATTCTTGAGCTTGAGCAACGCTTGCTTCTTCCGCAGTCATATAAAGAATGACATAGGCTCTATAAGAAACAAAATCTAAATTATTTTCTCCGGATTGAGCATAAGCATCACCTTTGCCAAACGATGAAGGTACATCGCTTGTTTTGATGTAAACATCTTTTAACAACGGCACCTTAAAACTACTTGTTGCTGTGTCAAGAGCAAACAAACCGCAAGAACCGTTAGTTGACACACAGTCATCAAATGTTGTGAAGTCTGTTGATGCAATCTTATTATTGACCAGCATTTGATAAATATCTGGAAACATGGCTTGTGTGTATTCCGCACCATCACACCATGCTCCACCGTTAGGAGCATCGGTTCGTATCGTATAGTTGATATCGCCGATATTACCAAAAACGGCATTTTTGAGTTTTTTTGCAGAATCAACGGCAATAAGCTCACTTTGCTTGGCATTAAGTTCAGAATTTTTAGCATTAGTTTCACTATTTTTAGCTTCTGCTTGGGCTGTTGTAACCGTAGTATAAGCATTGTCAATATCAGTAAGAGAGTTGGTCAATGCCGTTGCTTCTTGGTTCCAAACCAAAGCCTTGCCGGAAGAAGGCATTGGCAACTGCATGGTGATTCCCTCTTGCACGTAAGGCGGACAAGTAATGGAACGATTGATTCTTTCATCCAATTGTTCCAAGGTTGCCACTTGATAATCAAGCTCATAATTAATCACCTTGGCTCTGAAAGCACCGCCTTCCTGAAAGTCAGAAGTGCGTTTGATATCAAGATTGCGAATAATGGTGATTCTTGTTCCATTAAGCGGAGGCTCAGAAAAGACCACCTTTCCGCCATCATTTTCATTAATGGTAACATTATAGCCGGAATCAGTTAACGTCTCATCAAGATAGACATCAACATCGCCGGCCTCAAAGATTCGGAAGTTAAAAGGAAATTCCTTAACCTCGCCGTCGGCAACAAAATGCACGACCGTTGTTTGATTTGTTTGCATGTTAAACACCTATAAAAGTTTGATAGTTTAAAAACAAAAAAGCCTTGCAAAAAGCAAGGCTTTGAATTAGACACACTTATCCCAAGTGATGATTTAGGTATAAATAAAAAAAACTTCCGCGTCAAGGAATAAATTCCTACATGTGAATAAGTTATAATAAAAAAGCAAAGAAGGAAAAAATAATGATTGACAAATGGTGGAAGAAAGTTTAATAAGGTGATGAATTTGATGGCGGGATAGCTCAGTCGGTAGAGCAGAGGAATCATAATCCTTGTGTCGTGGGTTCGAATCCCTCTCTCGCTACCATACAAAAAAGACAGCGGAAGCTGTCTTTTTTCATTTTAAAAGTTTCGTAGGGATTTGAACCCACGGGTCGTGGGTTTGAACCGCCGAAAGAAGGCAGACGGGAGTATGCCGGTTTTGCCTTTAGGCAAAATCTTTCAAGGTCGGCGTTAAGAAAACTTTTTATAAAAAGTTTTTAGCCCATCCCTCTCTCGCTACCATACAAAAAAGACAGCGGAAGCTGTCTTTTTTCATATTTAAATTCACGTAGGGATTTGAACCCACGGGTCGTGGGTTTGAACCGCCGAAAGAAGGCAGACGGGAGTATGCCGGTTTTGCCTTTAGGCAAAATCTTTCAAGGTCGGCGTTAAGAAAACTTTTTATAAAAAGTTTTTAGCCCATCCCTCTCTCGCTACCATACAAAAAAGACAGCGGAAGCTGTCTTTTTTCATATTTAAATTCACGTAGGGATTTTTCTATTTTATATTCTCTGCGCAAAGCAACGCTCCGCCGATGATACCGGCGTCATTTTCAAGAGCCGCTTTTTGCAAATCTATCGGAGCGGAAACCAGAGTTTCGTTCACTTGTTTTTTCATCTGCTCATAATTGATAAACTGAGCCATAGAACCGCCCAAGAGCACAATTTCCGGGTCAAATATGCTGGCAAAGATTCTAACGCCGGCACACACCATTTGTTGCCAACGTTCAAAAACCTCAACAGCTTTAATATCTTGTTTTTCCAGACCTTTGATAATATCATAGCTGGTCACATTATCATCTTTATAAAATTCTTTGGCATCTAAGTTAAGTGCCGAGCCGGACATATAAACTTCCAAGCAATCATAATTGCCGCAGCCGCAACGCCGATGATTATCAAACCGAATGGGAAAATGTGTTTCTCCGGCAGCACCTGATTTTCCTTTCAAGAGTTTTCCGTCAACAATAATACCCACGCCGACACCTGTGCCGAGTGTGAGCATCACCATATTTTTCATATTCTTTGCATTGCCAACCTTAAATTCGGCCCAAGCCGCAGCATTGGCATCATTTTCCACAAAAACCTTTTTCTTTGACAAAGATTGAAAATCAATATCGCCATAACCTTTGGGAAAATTTCCAACCGAGCCGGTAATATGTGTATTTTCGGCATTAACGGTTCCTGCCGTGGCAATGGCAACGGCATCAACCTCATCTTCAAACTGGGCAATATTTTTCTTGAGGAGTGCCTCAATGGCTTCTTTGCTTGCCGGCGTGGAATATTTAACCGGCTTGGAACATAAGTTGCCCTCTTCATCCACAAGAGCAAAAGCAATTTTTGTTCCGCCTATATCAAAGGAAAGAATTTTTTTCATATCAAACTCGCTTATTTGTCATCAATCACTTCATATTCGGCATCAATAACGGAAGACTTTTGTGAAGTTGGATTCTTTTCTATTTTCACCCGAATATGTTCATTGGCCTGATTACGTTTATGTATGCTTGAAAAAAGGTTTGTCAACCCCGAGACGGCAATTAAAAACAAAACAATCGGCAGCAATAAAGAAGCCACATAAAAAGCAAAAATAATGGCAAAAGCCCCGAGGAAAGTCCAGAAAAGCAATAATAACCAATCGTTCAAATTTCTCATCAATCAAAATCCTTATATCAATTAATCTTCTACTAAGATAGATATTTTTTCCGCCACAATCAAGATAAACACATATAAATAATAACAATTGACAGTGATTTTTTTTGTGCTACTACCATCTCATATTTTGCTAAAACATTCAAATAAAAGAGGATAAAATGTTAGAAGAATTTAATTTGCGCCAATTTTTGAGTGCCTTTGTTGTTCTGTTTGCCGTGATTGATGCGCCCGGCTCCATTCCGATTATCTTAAAGCTCAAACGCAGCGGCAGAACCATTAATGCCGAAAGAGCCGGGCTTTTGTCTTTGGTCATGTTTTTAGGATTCTTTTATGTTGGAGAAGCCTTTTTAAACTTGTTCAAGCTGGACATTTCATCATTCGCCGTTGCCGGTTCATTAATCATTTTCATTATGGCTTTGGAAATGATATTAGATATTGATATTTTTCATGAAAAGCCGGATATGCCGAAAGATGCCACCTTTATTCCGTTGGTTTTTCCGCTGTTTGCCGGAGCCGGAGCCTTAACCACCCTGCTCTCCATCCGCGCACAGTTTTCAGATGCCAACATCATAGCCGCCATTATAGCCAACATATTGGTCATTTATGGGGTTGTAAAAACCGCCAAGAAATTAAATAACATTTTGGGCAACGGGTTTATTTATATGTTGCAAAAGTTTTTTGGCATTATTTTGCTGGCCATCTCGGTCAAGTTGTTTACAACCAACATCACCGTTTTGATTGAGCATATCAAATAAAAAAATGACATAAAAAAAATCCCTCGGTTTTCCGAGGGATTTTTTTTATGTCTTAAGCTTTATGTTCCAGCTTTTTGGCTTTTATCAATGAAGCCGCAATTCCGATAAACAGAATTGAGAATGTCACACAAAGTGAATGCCATGG
>CALXWB010000046.1 GCA_944392225.1 uncultured Alphaproteobacteria bacterium
GAAATGTTTGACCAAAAGTTTAATAAGGTCGTCGATATATTCAAAAAAGAGCTTGCCATTGAACAAGGCAAGCTCGACAGTAAAGGTAATTATTTATTGGAAAACAACATTTGCAAAAGTTTTAATGCAACGCATTTTCACCGTTAGCAAGCAAGGCATCAATAAAAGAATTTATCCCTTTATAGGCACTGTCAATATAGGTTTTGTCTTTGGCCGAATTGTTGTTATAATAAATTCGGACCGTGGTCATGCCGATCTCTTTGGCAAACTCAAGGTTGGAGTAGCTATCATCAACAAAAATACATTCTTTGGGATTGTGGTTGATGGTTTGGCAAACTTTTTCATAGACATCGGCATTTTCATTTTTCTTATAAACGCCAAAATCTTCCACAGAATAAAATTTGTCTTTGAAAAACTCATATAAACCAATGCGTTTTAAAATTCTTTCCGCAGCATTATGGCTGCTGGTGGTAAAAACATATTGCTCATAGGGGAGTTTTTCCAGACGGTTTAATAAACCATCATATGGCTCAATGACATCTACGGGTTTGCGCTCGTGATAGGCCTCAAACAAAGCCTTGGGGTCAATGCCGTATTCTTTGATGAAGATTTCACCGCCGTTTCTATATTCTTTGTATGATTCTTTGACCATGGCTTTGGCTGTTTGAACATCCATTTTTAGCCCCAAGTCTTTGACCAGAGCCAGTGCCGTGGCTTCATCCAACATATCTTTGAACTCATCTGTTTCCACATATAAGGTGTTGTCCAAATCCCAGATAATGACTTTTTTGTTTTGCACTTTTTTCTCCATTTATTCACAAACGCAACCCTGTTAGATTAGCAATTTGTGCTTGCTTCGTCAATAAAATTTTGCCTAGTTGCCAAGAGCAAAAATGTCACTAACTCTCCAGTTTTGATTTTTTTGCTCCAAAACATATATTATCTGTCCTTGGCAGAGGCCAAACCAATTATTGTTGCATTGGCTTTGCGTATAAACGTGCAATATGCCACCCATTAAGGGTTTGATTTGCGTGACTTTATAGCTCATTTCGGTCGGACGCTGCAAACTTTCATCTTCCATCAAGATAAATTTCGGCAGGCTCTCTTTGCCGCAGGCGGCAAGCTTTGGGTCGATGGTGCATTGAACCACGTGATTGATGGCGCAAATTATCGGATTTTCTTTTTCGCAGGAAAAAACGGCTGAGCTTTGATTAAAGGTATATTGCTTGTTTATGATGTCGGCCGAGGGAGGCGAAAACATTTGAAGCTCTTTAGTTTCGATTTCTGTTTGTTTTTCTTCTTCTTTCTCAGAGCAAGAGATGATTAAGACCAAGCTCAATAACATAAAATACATTTTTTTCATGCTTCTTATCCTTTATTGTTTTTTATATTTTGAAGCATAAATTTTTTTCCTTCTTTCGGCAATAAAAAAAAGGGAAGTTTCCTTCCCTTTTTAATTTTTTTGCTTTACAACAAATTAGAAGTTGTATCTAGCACCCAAAGAATATTCCATCATATCGTTGGCGCTATCCAAACGTTGATCTAATTTTGTGTAACGAGCCAAAGCGCGAACAGCTACGTTTTCTGTAACGTTGTATTCAGCACCGGCACCCATGCGGTAACCCCACATGCCATCGTAATCTGCTTTACCGCCTTCATTTTTAGATTTGACATCATAGTAAGCCAAACCAACTGTTCCGATCAAAGAAACATCTTGATCGCAACCCATGGGCAAATAACCAAGAGCATCAATACCATAAGCTTCATATTTTACTTTGTATGCACCCGGGCCATCTTTATTGGCTTTTTTGTCAGAAGTTGTGCGTTGATAAAAAGCTTCAACACCAAAGTTTTGGTTGTATTGAGAACCAACAAATACTTTACCAGAGTTAAAGTTGTTAGCGTCAACACCGCCGTTTACGAAAGAATAACCATATTCAACACCAACGTAGGGGTTGTATTCCATGGCGTTGGCATTTGCAGCCATAGCTACTGCAGATACAGCAACCATTAATGCACCAATAGTTTTTTTCATCTAATTTTTCCTTTATAAAGTTTAACCTTTATCCCTTTTTGAGCTTACTTGTCCAAAACAGGATAGATAGACTATACAACTTATTTTCTAAAAATAAAGTAAACTTATATTACAAAATTATTGTTTATCTGAAAAAAAGTGTTAATATATAAGAAATGCAACGGTTTTGAGAGATTTTAAAATGTTGAAAAATATGCAAAAAGGCGCCACAATGATTGAAGTTATTGCCGTTTTGGGCATTATTGCCATGATTGCCGTGGGTTTTTATGGCGTATCATCGCGTGTGTTTGACAAATTTTTACAATCAAAAGCCACATCTCAGCTGCGTGAATTGCAAAAAAACTTAAGGAATCGTTTTGCCGTTGCTGCGGATTATAGCGAACTATCTTCTTCCGGAATTGCGGAAAAGCTGATAAATGAGCGTGTTATTCCTTATAATATGGTGAGAGGCGAAGAAATCAGCCATGCTTATGGCGGCCCGGTTGAAATTACGGGTAAAGACGGGGCCTATAAAATTAAATTTTCTAATATTAAAAAATCAGGCTGTGTTGAGCTTTTGATGATTGATTGGGCCGTGGATAATACTTCCGACTTGGCCGAGATCTCTGCCGGAGGCAAAACTTTTACCTGGAAAAGCACAAATGCCGCTTTGGCTCTGCCCGTGCAAATTATGCAGGCTAATACCGCTTGCAAGGAAAAACCCGAAGAAAATGTTATTGAATGGACATTCCACTAAGCGAGGTTATGATGAAGGTTAATGATGTTACCAAAGCTAACGAGCTTTCTTCTTCCAAAGTCAAAAAAACTTCTCAAGGCGGAGATTTTGCTTCTTATTTGCAAAATGTGAACAAATCTCAGACGGCTTCCGTTTCTGCCATGAATAATATTTCTTCCATGGACGCCATATTTGCAACACAAATGGTGGATGATGTGGAAGAAAGAGAAAAAAGAAAAAAACTTGTTAAACGCGGCTATACCCTTCTGGATAAGTTGGAAGAGATTCGCGATGCTTTGCTTATCGGTGCCATATCTATGGACAAGTTGATTGAAATTTCGCGCTTGGTCAAAGAACACAAAAATATGTGCGATGATCCTAAATTGCTGGATATTATTGCCGAAATTGAGCTCAGAGTTGAGGTCGAATTGGCAAAATTAACAAAATAGTGTTTGAAAGTTGATTATTTTACTTGAAGTTAATTCTTTTAGTTTATAATTTGCTAAAAAATATACCGGTTAATTTATGGAGGAATTTGATATGGATCCCGTTGTTGTTTTACCGCCGGATTATCATCCGTCTGCAGATGAAGAATATATGAACCCCACAATGGTGGAATATTTTCGCCAAAAGTTGGTCAATTGGAAAAAATCTTTGATTAATCAATCTCAAGATACCTTGGAAGATTTGCGCCAGGGCGGCTTGAACCAGCCAGACCAAATTGACAGAGCTTCTTTGGAAACAGACAAAGCTTTGGAACTCAGAACTCGTGACAGAGCACGCAAACTCATCAGCAAAATTGATGAAGCTTTGAAGAGAATCGATGACGGAACTTTCGGCTATTGCGAAGAAACCGGTGAACCTATCGGTGTTGAGCGCTTGGAAGTGCGCCCGGTGGCAACTCTCTCCATTGAGGCTCAGGAACGTCACGAAAGAATGGAAAAAACTTACGACGACGAAGCTTAATCCTTATGGAAGCAAAAGATTTTATATTGGCTTCGGGGTCGCCCCAAAGAAAAGCTTTGTTGCAGCAAATCGGGATGATGCCGAAAGCCATTGAACCCGCCGATATTGATGAAAGCGAAAAAAAAGGCGAAAAGCCTGCCGCTTATGTTAAAAGAATGGCCCTGGAAAAAGCCATGGCTATTGCCAAAAAACATCCGGGTGAGGTTGTTTTGGGCGCAGATACGGTCGTGGCCGTCGGTAACAAAATTTTGCATAAAGCTAAAAATGATGATGAACAGACAAAGGTTATGCAGCTGCTTTCCGGCAAAGGACACCGCGTTTTGAGCGCCGTCTGTTTGGTCGATAAAAACGGAAAACCCCATCTTCGTTTGAACGTGACTAAGATTTTGATGAAGCGTTTGTCTCAAAACGAAATTGAAAATTATGTCAAAAGCAGAGAATGGGTCGGATGTTGCGGCTATAAAATCGAAGGTTCGCTCGCAGGCTTTGTTTGCAAAATGACGGGATCTTATTCCGGCGTGGTCGGCTTGCCGCTTTTTGAAACCAGAAATTTGTTGCTTGGAGGAGGAATTGTATGAGTATTGATACAATTGTTTATGAAACAAAAAATAATTCAACCCGAATCGCTTTGCTTGGCGAGGGAAGTTTGAAAGAGCTGGAAATTATTGAAGCAAACAGAGCTCTCGAGGGAAATATATATCTTGGAAAAGTGGCTAAAAAGGTTGAACTTGCCAATGGAAAAATCGGCTTCTTTATTGAGCTGGGTGAGGGACGTGAGGCCTTTTTGAACGCTGAGGAATATGGCTTGGATGAGCTCAAAATCTCCGAAGGGCAAAGTTTGGTCGTGCAGGTGGCTCAGGAAAAAAGAGCCGAAAAAGGTCCCAAAGTGACACGTGCTTTGCAGTTTGTCGGCGAAAATTTGGTCTATTGTCCTTATAAACTTTCCGTTGAGGCTTCTTCAAAAATCAGTGATCGCGCCAAAGCAGAGGCTTATCGTCAGTTGGTGCTCGAAAATACCAGCGGACAAGAAGGTTGGATTGTCAGAACTTCTGCCGTGAATGAAACCGAAAAACAAATTGTGGATGAGATGAACTATCTGCGCAATGTTTATGAAGATGTGCGCCAAAAAGCCAGAAAACTCTCCGCTCCGGCTTTGCTCTATGCCAAAGCTAACCCCATTTTTGAATATGTCAGCAAATATATGCTTGATTTGAAAAAGGTGGTTTTGAACACCAGAAATGTTGAAGAAGATTTGAAAAAACGTTTTGGCGAAGAAGTTGTGACAGAGATTGATGCTCAGCCGTTTGAAACCTTTGGTTTGGAAGATGCCATCGTTGAGGCTTTGAACAAAGAGGTTAAGCTCAGAAACGGCGGACGAATCACCATTGAAGAAACCAAAGCTTTGGTTGCCATTGATGTGGATAGCGGGCGTGATAACGGTAAAGGCAGCTTGACTCACCTCAATGAAGAGGCGGCCGTGGAAATTGCCAAACAGATTCGTCTGCGCAATTTGTCAGGCAAGATTATGATTGATTTTGCCGGTTCTTCCGATTATCGCTTTTTGAAACCCGTGATTGAGGTTTTGGAAAAAGAAGTGGCAAAAGATTCTACCAGAACATCTGTTTTGGGGTTGAGCCGTGCCGGCAATGTTGAGCTTATCCGTGTGCGCAGACGCCCGAGCTTGCAAGATATGTTGACGGTTGAATGCGAAACTTGTCAAGGAACGGGACGTGTTTTGAAATGAAATGTCCGATTTGTAAAAAAGAATTTACCGATATGAAATATCGGCCTTTTTGCTCCAAACGTTGCGCCGATATTGATTTGGGAAATTGGCTCAACGGAAGTTATGCCATTCCGGCTGAAGAGTTGGATGAGGAAGATATTAAAGAGCTGAATGAAGCTATGGAAAAAAAGCTTTATGAAGATTCGGAAAATTAAATCCCTTGATTAAGAAACAATAAAAAAGCCTCTCATTTTGAGAGGCTTTTTTATTAAAGAATATGCTTGTTTTTTTATTAGAAAGTGTAACGTAAACCAAAGTATACTTCGTGAGCATTGACATTGGCGTTTTCAATATCACCCATATCAATGTAACGATAACCGGCATCAAAGTTCAAGCATTTATTGATGCGGAC
>CALXWB010000047.1 GCA_944392225.1 uncultured Alphaproteobacteria bacterium
CATCCCAATATTGTCTATCTGTTGGAAGCTGATGAAAATGCGCCCATTCGTAAAAAAGAAGATGAAAATTCGGGCGTGAAATGGATTGCATTTGATGATGTGAAAAACTATGTAACAAATGAATATACAATTGTCTACTATGACCGCATTATCAAAAAAATGAAAAGGAATAAGTGGTAAAATGCTAACGAATGTTTTTGTAGAAGGCTTGCTTGCCTCGCTCGTCGCCGGGCTTATTACCGGTGTCGGCGGTTTTATGATTTTTTTGAAAAAGAAATATAGCCAAGACAATATCAATTTTATGCTCAATCTGGCGGCGGGAGTGATGCTGGCGGCTTCTTTCTTTGCACTGCTTGTTCCTTCCATGCACAAGATTTTGCAATTTGACCATGATGTCCATGTAGCCGCATTTTGGTATAGTCTGGCGGTGTTTACGGGCGTGGCTTTGGTTTGGGTACTCAACGCTTTGCTTCCGCACGAACACAACAATATGGGCACGCACGGACCGCATATCAGCCTCAAAAAAGCTTGGCTCTTTATTATCGCCATTACGCTTCACAAATTGCCGGAAGGCTTGGCCGTGGGTGTGGCTTTCAGCGCCGAAGATTTTATCAACCCTTTAAGCTTGGTGATTGGTATTGCGCTCCATAATATCCCTGAAGGTTTGACCATTGCCATCTCTTTGGTCGGGGCTAATGTTTCGCGCCTCAAAGCGGCATTGACAGCTCTGCTTATCGGTATGGTTCAGCCGCTGGGCGCCATTATCGGCTTACTCACCATGGATATCAGCGACAAGATTGTTCCTTTAGGCATGGCTATGGCCGGCGGTACCTTGCTCTTTGTTGTCATCAACGAAATTTTGCCCGAAACGTATGGTTTCAAACGCACCACAAAATCGGCTTTTGCCGTGTTTGCCGGCTTTATCTTTATGACATATCTTTCCATGGTTTTGGATTAATGTGTTTATTTTTGAAATTTTGTGTTGACGAGCGGCAAAACATAATATAAATATATCTGCGTACCACGAAGGAGAGTTGGCAGAGTGGTAATGCAGCGGATTGCTAATCCGTCATCGGGAATACCGATGCACAGGTTCGAGTCCTGTACTCTCCGCCACTAAAGAGCACCTGTTAAGGTGCTTTTTTTGTAATGTCTGATAAGGAGTTTTTGCTATGAAAAAATGGCTCAAAAGTTTGGCTTGTTTCACAGCTTGCACAGTTTTTTGCAGTATCTTGATATATTCTCAGCAAGCAAAATCCGAAACGGCAGAGTTTTCTTTTGCCGATGTGGTTGCCAAAGCAAAACAACTTTCTCTATCTTCTTATATTGACAACAAAGCTGATTTACCGCCGGTTTTGACGCAAATGCGCTATGCACAATATAGTGATATTCGCTTTTTGCCGGAAAAATCTTTGTGGCATGACAAAGATTTGTCTTATGAAGCTCAGTTTTATCACCTCGGCGGATTGTTCAACCACCCTGTGCAACTCCACGAAGTGAAAAAAGGCAAAGTTATCGATATCAACTATGATTTTCATAATTTTGATTTTGGCCAAAACAATATCACCCCCGAATCTTTTGATAAACATTTAGGTTATGCCGGATTTCGGTTGCAATATCCGCTCAATACAGATTTTTATGATGAGCTGATTTCCTTTTTGGGAGCCAGCTATTTTCGCTCCATGGCAAAAGGTCAGCGTTATGGATTATCTGCTCGCGGCTTAGGCATCAACACAGCTGAAAGAATGCCCGAAGAATTTCCGATTTTCAAAGAATTTTGGCTGAACCGTCCCGATGATGATACGATTAAAATATATGCCTTGCTCGATAGCCCGAGTATTGCCGGTGCTTATCAATTTGACATTACCCCGGGGGAGGAAACCCTTATCGACGTTGAGGCCGTGCTTTATCCGCGCATGAATATTGCCAAATTGGAAATTGCGCCTTTGACCTCGATGTTTCTCTATGGCGAAAACACAAAAATTCGCTTTGATGATTATCGTCCCGAAGTGCATGACAGCGATGGTTTGCTTGTAGTTAACGGTAACGGTGAAAAAATTTGGCGTCCTTTGGACAACTCGGAACACTTGCGTTTGAGCTCTTTTGTGGACAATAACCCTAAAGGTTTTGGCTTGATGCAACGCGACCGCAACCCGCGTCATTATCTTGACCCCGAAGCCGCTTATGACCTACGTCCGAGTTTGTGGATTGAACCTATGGAAAATTGGGGCAGGGGTAAGGTTCAACTGGCGGAACTTCCCTCAATTGATGAAACAAACGATAATGTGGTGGCTTATTGGGTGCCGGATATGCCGATTGAAGCAAAAAAAGAATATCGCTTCAAATATCGGATGCATTGGGTGAGCGAAGCCCCCGTTATGCCTGAACTAGCAAAAGTTTTTGCCACTTACAACGGCCGCGGCGGTGATGGCTTGGCCGGCGAATATCTGCGTAACAAACGCAAATATGTGATTGATTTTGTTGATTTTGATATGGAAAACCTAAAGCAAGAAATTGAAAACGGCAATATTTGGGCAGATATCTCCAACCAGGCCGGCACAATCTCAAATATCAAACTGATGTATACGCCAAGCATTAACGGTGCAACCTTATACTTTGATTTTGAACCAAATAAAGAAATCATCGAACTTCGGGTTTTGCTCCGTGATAAAGCACATGATAACCGCCCAATCTCTGAAATTTGGAGCTATCAGTGGTGGAAATGAAATATAAAGCTTGATTATTCGATTTTTCAGTTTATATTACAGAACAAAATTGTATTATTGTCAAAAAAATATCATTATGCGTAAACTGAAAAAAATATTAAAAACTTGGAGTTTTCTTGCCGTATTCATGGTTATTGCTTTCTATGCAAAAGAACCTGTGACAGAACTTTTTTATATGACGTTTATTGCAATATTTGCTATAAGCGGCATATTCATCTTATTTGGTTGGGATAAATATATTACAACCGATGATGATGATTATAAATCTGTTGCAAATTCTGATGATGACTATGACGATTTGAACTAACATAAAAAGGCCGTTGTTTTTTTTGCAAACAACGGTCTTTTATGTTTTACAGCTTTTCTTTAAGAAACGTTTCTAAACTTTTTTCATCTTGCCATTTAATTTTGATTTGCAAGACATTGAAATGAGGTCTTAATTCCTGTGGAATTTTGACATAATCTTTTGTGGTGGTGTAAAGCTGAGCTTTCTTTTCTTTTGCCCTTAATATCAAGTTTTCCAGCTCATCTTTACTATATTGATGGTGATCGGGAAAATCTATTGTTTCCACAATTTCAACGCCGCATTGTTTCAAAGAATTGTAAAATTTTTGCGGGCGGCCAATACCGGCAAAGGCAATGGCTTTTTTGTGCTGCGGATTGATTGGCTCATTTACCACTTTGGCATAAAAAACGGGCAAAGCACTCAACTTGGCCGCAATGTTATGTTTGTCTTCTCCGATAATGATGACGGCTTGTGCGCGTTTCAGGCCTTGGCTGAAGCTTTCTCTCATGGGGCCGGCCGGAACCCCGAAACCATTGCCGATACCAAATTCACCGTCAAAAACCAAAAAAGAAATATCTTTATATAAACCCGGGTTTTGAAAACCGTCATCCATAACAATGATATCGGCACCATTTTCAATGGCTTTTTGTGCCGCTTTATACCTATCGGCATTTATCACCACAGGGGCACGTTGTGCCAAAAGCAGGGGCTCGTCACCCACCACTTCGGCTTTGTCTTTTTTTATATCAACCAAAATATCCTGAGCCTTACCGCCATAGCCTCGGGAAACAAAAAACGGATTTTTGCCCATTTGCTGCAACATTGCGGCAATGGCTAACGAAACAGGGGTCTTTCCTGTGCCGCCGGCTGTTATGTTGCCAATGCAGATGACCTTTTTCTCTACTTTTTTAGCTTTTTTGAGTTTTAACCTTAAAAAAGTGGCACTCATATACAAACAACCTATCGGGCTGAGCAACAGAGATGCTAGGTTTTTATCTTTCCAAAAGCTCGGGGTTTTCATTTACATATATTCCTTGATTTGGTTGACAATACCATCCAAAACCTGAGCCTCGCTTTTGGCCCAGTTGTATGCCGCTAAAGCCTGCTCTTGTCTTTTATTATCATTTTCAAGTAATTCCAGCACAATTTTTCCCAACTCTTCGGCATTTTTGACCTGAATAACGGCATGAGCTTTTTGTGCGCGGTTCATAGCATCGGTAAAATTGTGCATATGCGGACCGACAATAACCGCATCTTGAAAACGGCTGGGCTCAATGAAGTTTTGTCCGCCATGCGCAATCAATGAGCCGCCGACAAAAACAATCGGCGCAATGTCATACCAAAGGCCAATCTCACCGATGGTATCTGCCACATAAACATCGGTCTTTTGGCCGATATTTTCTTTTTTTGAACGCAGAGCCGTTGTTAAACCCAAGGCATTTAATTGTGCTACAATATCTTCACCTCTTTGCGGATGGCGCGGAGCTATTATGGTTAAAATATCGGGAAATTTTTGTTTTATTTTCAAAATTTGTTTTCCGATTTGAACTTCTTCATCATGATGTGTGGAAGCCACGGCCCAAACTTTTCTGTCTTTGATTTGTGCTAAAATGGCTTGTTTCTTTTCTTCATCAACGGGTGGGTTGTCTGCGGCATATTTCAAATTGCCCAAGCAAACCGCCTTATTTGCGCCCAAAACTTTTAAACGTCTGGCATCTTCTTCCGACTGCCCCAGGCACAAGGTGAAGTTTGATAAAAGTTCTTTGATAACGGGGTGAAAAATTTTCCAACGTTTGAAAGTTTTGTCCGAAACACGGCCGTTGACCAAAATGAGCGGAATTTTTTGTTCTTTTATCTCAGACAACAAAGCCGGCCAAAATTCTGATTCAAACCACAAAGCGACATCAGGTTGCCAATGCGCAATAAAACTTTTGACGAACTTTGGGTTATCTACCGGCACATATTGGTGAAAAGCTCTTTCAGGCAGGCGTTTTTTCATCAGCTCGGCAGAGGTGACCGTGCCGGAAGTGACCAACACCGAGGCGTTTTTATATTGTGCCAAAATGGCATTAATCAGCGGCAACATGGACAAGCATTCGCCAACAGAGGCCCCGTGACACCAAATCAGCTTGCCTTTAGGGCGAGCAAGTGTGCTTTGTCCCAATCTTTCGGCAAAGCGGTTTGCGTCTTCTTTACCGATTTTGATGCGTTTTTGCAAATATCTTTCAATGACAATCGGATATAGCAAACGAATCAAAAATTTATAAGCTTTGGTAAACATGTTATTTGGCCTTTTTCTTTCTGGATTTTTTGACTTCTGTTCCCGGCAAAATCGGCTCTCTGCCCATGGCCTTATCTG
>CALXWB010000048.1 GCA_944392225.1 uncultured Alphaproteobacteria bacterium
TTTGGTGGAGATTTTCCCACTCCGGCGGACTATAAAGACCCGTTTATCATCCAAAACATTCAACAAAACGGTTGGATGCTCATGCCGATAATTCCGTTTTCTTTCAACACGGTAGACTATGATCTTAATGTTCCGACGCCATCAGCCCCCAGTGCGCGTCATTGGCTGGGAACAGACGATGAGGGAAGGGATATTGTTGCCCGAATTTTATATGGTTTTAGGCTTTCTGTGATATTTTCTGTGCTTTTAACCGGCATTTCTTCCGTCATCGGCATTATCGCGGGCGCCATTCAAGGATATTTCGGCGGAAAAATAGATTTGTTTTTTCAAAGATTTATGGAAATTTGGGAAACCTTACCGCAATTATTTATCATCATCATCATCGCCAGCATTTTCATGCCGAGTTTTTGGTCTTTGCTGATTATATTAATAGCTTTTTCATGGCTGAGTTTGACGGGCTTGGTGCGTGCAGAGTTTTTGCGCACCAGAAATATGGAATATGTCAAAGCGGCAAAATCCATGGGCGCAAGCGATTGGCGAATAATATTCCGGCACATATTACCCAATGCGGTTGTGGCGAGCATCACCTACATTCCGTTTTTATTGGCAGAAGGCATAACGGCGCTGACGGCGTTAGATTTTCTGGGCTTAGGTTTGCCGGCAGAATATCCTTCTTTGGGAGATTTGGTGCGGCAAGGCAAAGACAATTTGCAAGCTCCATGGATTGGGTTGAGCATTTTTATTGTGCTTTCAACGCTGTTAAGTCTGTTAATCTTCATGGGAGAGGGCATTCGCGATGCCTTTGATACGAGGAAAAACAACTGATGGCGTTACTTAAAGTTAATAATCTAACTATTTGTTTTAAGAAAGAAAATCAAGACTATTCGAAGGTTGTCGATAACATTTCTTTCAAGCTCCAAAAAGGAGAAGTATTGGGAATTGTTGGTGAGTCCGGCTCGGGAAAATCAGTCACGGCTTTATCAATCTTAGGTTTGCTGCCGTATCCCAAAGCAAAGCTCGGAAAAAATTCTTCCATCAAATTTATGGGAAAAGAATTAACTCAAGCCTCGGAAGCAGAACTCATGAACATCCGCGGCGGAAAGGTGGGGTTTATTTTTCAAGAGCCGTTGTCATCACTCAACCCTTTACACAAGATTGGTAAACAAATTGCCGAAACCATAATCATTCATCAAAATGTGAGCAAAAAAACGGCATTAAGAAAAGCGCTTAAGTTATTGTTAATGGTTGGAATCAAGCAAGCCAGAAAAAGGCTGAATGCATATCCGCATGAGCTTTCCGGCGGACAGCGCCAACGTGTGATGATTGCCATGGCCATAGCCAATCACCCGGATATTCTGATTGCAGACGAGCCGACCACAGCCTTAGACGTTACGGTTCAAAAGCAAATTATAGAGCTGCTGCAGCATTTACAAAAAAAATTGAATATGGCCATAATATTTATCAGTCATGATTTGCAGGTTATAAAAAAAATTGCTGACAGGGTTTGCGTGATGAAAAGTGGCAAAATTGTGGAAGAAAGCAGCACACAAGAGATATTTTTACACCCGCAAAACAGTTACACCAAAACTTTAATTAATTCTCATAATACAATGAATATAAACAATAATATTTCAAAAGATAATATATTGAAAATTGAAGATTTGAGAGTTTGGTATCCACTTAAAAAGTCATTTTGGGGCAAGTGCTTGGAATATGTTAAAGCAGTGGATGGTGTTTCGTTGAACATAAATTCCGGGCAAACACTTGGAATTGTTGGAGAATCAGGCTCAGGAAAGTCAACCCTTGGGCAAGCCGTTTTGGGTTTGAATAAATATCAAGGGAATATATTCATAAAAGGACAAAATATCAATGACTTAAAACCAAAACAGCGCTCCAATGTGCAAATCGTCTTTCAAGATCCGTATAATGCTTTGAATCCGCGTATGAATATTGAACAAATTGTGAGAGAAGGGCTTGATATTCACCACAAAGAGCTTTCATATCAAGAAAAAAGAAAAATGGTGATTAACGTTTTGCAAGAAGTCGGACTATCAGAAAAAGACTTGGAAAAATATCCGCATGAGTTTTCCGGCGGTCAAAGACAACGAATAGCCATTGCGCGCGCCTTGATATTAAAACCAAGCTTGCTGGTTTTAGATGAGCCAACATCAGCATTAGATGTGACCATTCAGGCGCAAGTTTTAAAATTGCTGAAAAAAATTCAAACAGAAAGACATTTGACATATATTTTCATCAGTCATGATATGCAGGCCATAAAGAATATGGCAGATACAATTGCAGTGATGAAAGACGGAAAGATTGTTGAGCTCAATAGCAATGAAAATATATTTAATCATCCGCAAAAAGAATATACCAAAAATTTGATTGCCGCGGCGTTTTGATTTTTACCTGCGTGGCAAAAAGAGCGCAAGTAAAATTAGTGGCAATAGTTTTGATAACTGCCATAAACAGCGCCTCTAATTTATCATAATATATATTATGCGACAAAAATGTAGTGAGAATAAAAAGGCTCCCCTCAGGAATATTATGCGTTTTCAACAGGATAATTGTTTTGTCAAAAGTTAACGTGATAAAATTGTTTAAAAGAAAAAAAGCGCTGATTGAATTTCTCAGCGCTTTTATAAAAAACAGATAAACTATTTTGTAATTAAGAGCTTGACCAAATTGAGCGCATAGACCACAAGCAAAAATGCCAAGCTTTTATATAAAACAGAAATCAGCGTGACCGCCGCTCCTAAAACAAAAATATTCAGAACCACGGCAACAATAACGGCGCAAGCAATGTTAATGAGCCAATAATATCTATTGCCGGTAAAAACAAAAGCACTTGCGGCAGAAAGAGCCAAAATCCAAGTATTTCCCAGATTTTTAATTGTTCCGAAGAAAATATCTTTAATCATCACAATGTTGAAGGCAAAAGACAAGATAATTAAGATGGCCATAATTGCCAACAGCCACAAATAAGCAGACTTACTACGCATTTTTTAACCTCTCTCAGAATTAAATTCATCTGCCCTACACTATATCTGATTTGCTGAAAAAATAAATCTTAATCATTGGATAATTAACATAAATTGATATCAAATTATAAAGAGATATGCTAGCTTGCAAGAAAAAATGGAGAAAAACATGCCTTTTGTCTGTCCCAAGCAAGATTGCGCGTTATGTCCGCGTTTGGTCGCTTATCGAGAAGAAAATAAACGCAAATTTCCGAGCTATTACAACGGTCCTGTGCCGCCTTTTGGTGACTTAAGTGCCAAAATTCTGATTGTTGGCCTGGCACCCGGTTTGAACGGAGCCAACCAGACTGCCCGTCCCTTTACCGGCGATTATGCCGGAGATGTCCTCTACCCCATTTTAAAAGAATTTGGCTTGGCACAAGGCAATTATCAAAGAAGAAAAGACGATGGCTTTGAGCTGATAAACGTCAGAATAACCAATTCTGTGCGCTGTGCTCCGCCAAAAAACCTAGTTACGGGAGATGAGGTAAAAACTTGCGGCCGTTTTCTGATTGAAGAAATCAAGGATATGACTCATTTGCAAGTGATTTTAACCTTAGGCGGCGTGGCTCACAATGCTGTTTTGAGTGTTTTGGGTTACAAAAAAGCAGCATTTAAGTTTGCGCATAATGCCGTGCATTTTTTAGACAAACACAATTTATATATGGTCAACTCTTATCATACCTCAAGATATAACATCAATACGGGGGTTTTAACAGAAGATATGTTTAGAGATGTCATCAAAAACATTTTATCAATCATAAAATAATACTTGAACTTTAGACAAAATAATATTTAATAGACATAACAAAACATTATTCTGAAAACAAAAAATTATGGAAAAAAAATTATTGTTCAAACTTTCGCTCTATCGCGGAAGAAAAAAGGGGAGAACGTTTGTTTTTAACAATTTTCGCCAAGCATTGATTGCCATGCGTGATCAAGGCTTCCTTTATATAGAAAATCACATGGATATTGCGTTTTATCCCGAGGGTATCAAAAAAACAAGCTACAGAAAACCCAAAAGGTTTTATCTGGCAGAAATGATTGATTATCCCACAGCGCGCTACAAAGCCGTCAACCTCAAATGGCTCTCAATTCCGCCGGATTTTTTGTATGATAAGACATATGAAAAACAATGTTTTTACTACTCAAAAAAAGCAGGTGAAATTGCCACTTTGTATTTGGGCGATTCTCTATGCTTGAGTGAGGAAGGCATTGAAAGGTTGATAAATGCAACCGGCAACACCCCTCCTCATCCTTATGATGCCGTTACATTGGTTGAAGATATTGAGTTTATGATTGGCACCGGCAAAAAGTATAAGCAAGCGTCTGAAGACAAAGATCTGGGTATGGCACTATTGCTCATGCAAAGAAGGCCGAATTACAATCGTCTAAAGATGATTCCGCTCGTTTATAAATATAGCGGCAAGCTGGAGCGCGGAGAACCGACAGAGCTCATATTTGACGGAGAAAATCTTTCTCTAAAAAACATTGAACTTTGGAAAGAACAAGAAAAAAGCTTGAGTAAATAACTCAAGCTTTTTTTTGTATCTTAATTTCCCATCCCGGAAAAACCCATAAAGGCCATCGAGAGCAATCCTGCTGTAATAAGGGCAATCGGCGCACCCTGCACGGCCTTTGGCAAAGCCACAAAACTAAGCTTTTCCCTTAAACCTGCAAACAAAACAATCGCCAGGGTAAAACCTAAAGAGTTTGCAAGAGCAAAGCAAACGCCGTGAGACAGATCAAATTCTTTTTGCACCACCAGCAAAGAAACACCCAAAACCGTGCAGTTTGTAGTGATAAGCGGCAGATAAATTCCCAGAGCCTGATACAAGCCCGGAGAAGTTTTTTTCATAATGATTTCAACCATTTGCACCAAGGCGGCAATCACCAAAATAAAGGTCACGGTGGTCATAAAGGTCAAATCAAGCGGCAAAAGAAGAGCATTATATATTATATATGTGACAATGGTTGAAAGCACCATCACAAAAGTAACGGCAACGCCCATTCCGGCTGCGGTAGAGATTTTTTTGGAAACGCCCAAAAAAGGACAAATTCCCAAAAATTGAGATAAAACAATATTGTTTACAAAAATTGCGGTAACAAAAATCATTAAAAAGCTCATTTATTTGCTCCTTTTAATTGATTGACCAATATGATTAATCCGGCCAAGGCCAAAAAAGCTCCGGGCGGCATGATAAACATGAGCATGGTTTCAGCGCCTTCATCAACAAAGCTCCAACCAAAGATAGAGCCTGAGCCCAAAACTTCACGCACCAAGCCAAGCAAGGTAAGAGCCAGAGTAAAACCAAG
>CALXWB010000049.1 GCA_944392225.1 uncultured Alphaproteobacteria bacterium
ACAATGACGGCAAAAAAGAAGCACGTGCTCAAGAATGAAGATAATGTTTTAAACATCCTACCTCGGTTTTATCATGATAAATTATTTGTATACGTATGGTTTATGGTTATAAAACATTTCGTTTTAAAAGCCAAAACAATTTTTTAGGTTATTCGGAAATTTTTATCAGAACAAAGATGCTCTTTGCATGTTGTCAAAATATCTGTCAATGGCTTTGACCGTTGCTTGCCCCAGCTTGTTGCGATATGCTTTTTGCTGGAGTTGCTTTTCTTCCTGCCTGTTTGACAAATAGCCCATCTCCAACAAAACAGCCGGAACATCGGGGCCTTTCAATACGGCAAAACCGGCAAAACGGTGCGTGTTGTTGACCAATTTGACCTTTTTTTGCATCTCTTGCACCATGAAAGAAGCAAATTCGGATGAACGGTTCATGGTTTCTCTTTGTGCCAAGTTTATCAAAATATCTGAAACTTCTTTGGAATGTTCCACCAAATTGAGCCCGGCAATCACATCGGCTTTGTTTTCTCTTTCGGCCAAAGCGGCTGCTTCCTTATCTGAGGCCGTTTCAGACAAGGTATAAACCGACAGGCCTTTGGCGCTGCGATTTTTGGCACTATCGGCGTGCAAAGACATGAACAAATCTGCTTTGTGACGGCGAGCAATGTTCACTCTTTCTCGCAAAGGGATAAACTTATCGGTGCTGCGGGTTAAATATACCTTATAACGTCCGGTTTTGTCGAGCAGTGCTTTCAGCTCTCGGCCAAAAGCCAAGGTGATATTTTTTTCATAAACCCCGGAATAACCGATTGCGCCCGGATCATGACCGCCGTGGCCGGGATCTAATACAATGATTTTCTTTTGATTACTGTTTTCTTTAATATATTGCTTGCTTGCGGAAGCTTTTTGCGCGACTTTACTTTCTTTGTAATTATCATTGGTGATGGCGTGAGAACTTCCTAACCGAGAGGCAAATTCTCTGTCTGAAACCAGTTCCAAATCCACCACAAAACGCCAGCCGAAGCTGCTTTGCGGCGCCAAAAGAAAAGCTTTTTTGACAATGGCTGATTTTTTTAAGTTGAACGCAATACGCACATCATCCACACCAACCGTTCCCAAACGCGGCTCCGATAAAAAAGCATTGGCGGTTAAATCTTTGGTGATTTGCGGGTTGACCTTGATGTTTTGGGTATCAATAATCAATCTCTTGGGATCACTTAATAAAAAAACCTTATAATCAAAACTTTGGTCGGCATCAAATACCAAACGCAAGCTGCCGACGCCTTGCCCGATGCGCATGGAATTTATGCCGGCAAATGCCTCGTTTGACGTGTAGATAAAAGTCAAAAATGCCAATAGGGCCGGCAATAATATATTGCGGCCCATTTTTTTGATAGATTGTAATATTCTCTCAAAAGGCATCTTCATTTCTCTTATCTGTTTTTGTTATTATAGGCGCAAACTTATTACCAATCTGTTAAAAAAAATTGTAATAAATTTAATAAAAATTATTGTGTTTTAAAACAATTTGTATATCTTATTCTTGTTATGCGGTCTTTATTCGTATTTGCTCAAAAATAAATTAATCAAGAATAAATGAGCTGATGACATTTTTGACCCAACATAACCCAAAGAAAGTTTTTTGCCGAATGGTATTCCTCTGTCGGTCTTGTTGGAAAAGCGTTTGAGAGTTTGTGACGGACAGAGTTGAATGTTTTGTAAAACTTGGCAGTTTGCTCTTTTTTTTGTGAGAACTGCCCCATATAAAAACAGAACTTGACTCAACATTCTGAAAGTTAAGTGTTTTTATATATTTAAACAAAATTTCCCTTCGGCTTCGGATAAATTTTTTCGCATTCTTATATGCGAAGCTGTGGAGTTATTATATATGATTAAAAGAATGTTGATTGACAGCACTCAAGAAGAGGAAACCAGAGTTGTTGTCATTAATGGAAATAAATTAGAAGATGTTGAGTTTGAAACGGCTCACAGAAAACAAATCAAAGGAAATATTTATCTTGCCAAAGTTATGCGCGTGGAGCCCTCTCTTCAAGCTTGCTTTGTCGATTATGGCGGGAACAAGCACGGCTTTTTGGCTTTTGGCGAAATTCATCCCGACTATTATAATATGCCGCAAGAGCAAATTGATGCCATTGACAAAGAGGTTAATGACATTATTGAGGCAAAAAAACAGGCCTTGAAGGAAAGAGAAGCCGAGCGTGAAAGAATCAGAGCCGAAAAAGCTGCCGCTTATGCTCAAAAAATGGCTGAAAAAGCCGCTGCCGAAAAGGCCGCTCTGGAAGCTGCCGCTTTGCAGGAATCTCAAAACGAATCTGAAAAAGAAAATGCGACAGAAAATACTCAGACAGAAACTTTGCCTCAAGAAGCTTCTGAAACCACGGTTGCTGCCCCCAAAGAAGAACCTGTCGTTGAAGAAACTGTTGCCGATGAATCTCAAACTGCTGACGCCGCAGCAAAAAATATTGTTATCGATGACAAAATTACCGATGAAGAAATTGCCGCCGTTGCCGAAGTTGAAGGCAAAAAGCACCCTTTGAAAAAGAGAGTGGCTAAAAAAAGAATCCGCAAGAAAAAAGAAGAACTTAAAGAAGAGCTCAAAGTTTTGGCCGATAATACCGGCTTGGCCGAAGATGCCGTCTGCACAGAAAATGCGGATGAAGCGGCAGAAGAAAAAGAATCCGCTTTGGATGAAAATATTGTCCCCTCAAATGAAAATATCAAATCTACTGCGGCCGATGACGACGATGATGATGATGACAATGAATCTGCCAGCGAAGATGATGACGATGATGATGAGCTCGAAATGGACTTTGAACTGCAAAGAAAACTTTTGCGTGCGCGCAAACTTTATCACAGCAGCAAAATTCAAGATGTGATTAAAGAAGGACAAGTTCTGCTCATCCAAGTGGTTAAAGAAGAACGCGGCAACAAAGGTGCTGCCCTGACCACTTATTTGTCTTTGGCCGGCAGATATTGCGTTTTGATGCCAAACCGCATTAAAAGCGGCGGTGTTTCCAGAAAAATTACCAATGTTGCCGACAGAAAAAGACTTAAAGCCATTGTTAAAGAACTGCCTTTAACAACCGATATGTCTTTGATTGTTCGAACCGCCGGTGAAGAAAAAACCAAAGCCGATATTGTGCGTGACTATAATTATCTTATCCGCAGCTGGAATCTCATTCGCATTGCCGCTTTGAAAAACAAAGCTCCGATGATGATTCATGAAGAAGGAAACTTAATCAAACGTGCTCTGCGCGATATCTACACCAAGGATATTTCCGAGATTATCGTGGCCGGGGAAGAAGGCTATAAAACCGCACGCGACTTTTGCCGAATTCTCTCTCCTGCCAATGTTAAGAGAATCAAAAATTATCGTAATAACGATATGCCGTTGTTCCAGCGTTTTCAGGTTGAAACACAGCTTGACAAGTTGCATGAGGCCAATGCGCAACTTGAATCCGGCGGATATCTCGTGATTAACCCGACAGAGGCTCTGGTCTCAATTGATGTGAACTCCGGACGTGCCACCAAAGAAAAAGATTTGGAAGAAACCGCTCTCAAAACCAATTTGGAAGCCTGTGACGAAATTGCACGCCAACTCCGTTTGCGCAACTTGGCCGGGTTGGTCGTTATTGACTTTATTGATATGGAAGAACCGGCAAATAATCATGCCGTGGAAAAACGCATGAAAGAGGCTTTGAAAAAAGATCGCTCTCGCATTCAGGTGGCCAAAATGAGCTGTTTCGGTTTACTCGAAATTTCTCGGCAGAGAATGCATTCTTCCTTTATGGAAAGCAATTATCAGGTTTGCCCGTATTGCCACGGTCAAGGAATGGTTCGGACCTTGGAATCAAGCACCGTTTTTGTGTTGCGCGGTATTGAAGAAGAAGGCTGCAAAAACAAATATGCTCAGCTCAATGTTTTTGTGCCGAGCAATGTGGCCATCCACCTGCTTAACCACAAACGCCAGGCTTTGATTGCTTTGGAACAAAAATATCATATGAATATTATCATCAGTGCCGATGATACCATTCAAAATATTGCCGATTATCGTATTGAAAAAACTAAGGCCGCCGTTACCAAAGAAGAAGATACTTCCGTTGCTGAAAACAACAATTTGCCTGCCGATAAGTTTTCTGAAAATGATGATTGGGCTGAAGAGCCGGAAGACACAAACGACAATTCGGCTGAGGCAGAAAACGAGGTTGAAGAAGAGCGTTTTGAAAGAAAAGGTCGCTCAATGCGCCGCAGAAGAGACAGAAGAAACCGTCGCAGTCGCCGTTGGAACCGTCGTGAAAACCAAGATAGTTCTTCTGATGCTGAAGAAAAAAGCTCTGATGCCGTTATTTTGTATGACAGCCATGTCGATACAACGGAAACATCTGCCGATGATGGCAAGAAAGCACCTAAAAAAACCGCTTGGTGGAAAAAACTGATCAAAAGCGAATAAAGATGCTTAAAACCGTTCACATAAAAAAGCTTGCGTGCCGATTTTTTTCGGCCGCGGCTTTTTTGCTTTTTATGACATCTCAGGCTTTGGCCTTAAACCTCATTTCCGATGAAGAGACAGAAACTTTAATCAAAAATATTGCTGCCCCCGTTTTCAAAGCGGCTCACATTCCGTATAATTCTAATAAAGTTTTTATCGTGAATGATGATACGCTCAATGCTTTTGTCAGCGACGGAAATTATCTTTTTATCAATACCGGCACCATTATTGCCGCCGATGATGCCGAGGAACTGCGTGGCGTGATTGCCCATGAAATCGGACATATCAGCGGCGGACATATCATCACGCAAAAAATCAAAGCTCAAGAGATGCAAAAAGTGAGTCTGGCTTCTTTTATTTTGGCGGGCGGGGCCGCCGCTGCCAGCGGAAACGGCGACGTGGCCATGGCCGTAGCTTTGGGCGGACAATCTTCTTTGCTCACCAACTATCTGCGCTACCGAACCGAGCAAGAACGTAGTGCCGACGAAAGTGCCGTTGCTTTCCTTAATCAAACGCAAACCTCGCCTGCGGGTCTGCTCCGTTTTATGAAAAAAATTGTGCAAGAAAATGAACTCAGCGGTATTGAAGAATCGCCTTATTTTCGCACCCACCCGATTAATTCCGAAAGAATCAAATTTTTGCAAAAAGCCGTTACTGCCTCGCCTTATTCAACATCTAAAATATTTCAATCTGATTTTGAGCGCGTGAAAGCCAAACTTGTGGCCTTTTTATCCGAGCCGCAAGAAACTTTTCGCA
>CALXWB010000050.1 GCA_944392225.1 uncultured Alphaproteobacteria bacterium
GCCTCGTCTTGCAATTTGTAATGGCTCAATTTGGCATTTTTGCCTAAGACAATCTCGTTGACCACATTGGCAAAATAACGCGATTTGACCGCGCCAGTGTAATTATACCACTCGACAAACTCAGCCTCGGCACCTTGCTCCAACACAACTAAATTGCGGAGGTTGAAAAAGATATTCTCCTCTCCGCTCTTGGTGTGGTTAATCAGCACAATCGGTTTATCGACCTTCACATTCTTATGCACGCAAAGATAAATGCCTTCTTCCATATAAGCATTGTTCAGGGCAGCAAAAGGATGAAGTTTGATATCTACCACCTTGCCCAGATATTCTTTAGCATCTTCGGTTATCACCGCTTCCATCAGGTTCATCACCTCAACCCCGCGCGGAAAATCGGGGAACGGGGGAATCATCTTGCCTTTTTCAAAATGAATGACATAGGCCTCAAACGGAACATGCAATTTTTGTTGACATTCGCAAACATGCCCCTCTTCATGACAATGACATTCACCTTCTTCATGATGATGTCCGCAACAACAGCCCTCACCATGGTGATGATGACAGCCGCAACCCTCATCTTCGTGATGACAACCGCAGGCTTCTTCTGCTGCCACGCGCATTTCAGATAAAAAGTTTGACGGCTCAATCACCAAGTCATCAGCATTTAAATCTCTTAATTTGGTATATTTCCAAGCCTCGGTTTTTGGGGTTGGCAGACCAAGTTCGTCAAAGGCAATAGCGCCTTTATCCCGCATGGCCTGAAGCCAGGGGATATATTCCCCAAACAATTTTACTTTTTGAACCAATCCGCCCATTTATTTCTCTCTTGTATATTCGGCATAGCCGTCTTTTTCAATTTCTGCCGCTAAAGTTTTGTCACCCGATTTGACAATATGTCCGTCGGCATAAACATGAACAAAGTCCGGCACCACATATTGCAACAAGCGCTGATAGTGGGTGATAATCAGCATTGAGCGTTTGCCATCTTTCAAGCCGTTCATTCCCTCAGCCACCACTTTTAAGGCATCAACATCCAAGCCGGAATCGGCTTCATCAAAAATGGCAAAGGCCGGCTTCAAAATGCTCATTTGCAAGGTTTCCAGACGTTTTTTCTCGCCGCCGGAAAAGCCGACATTAACGGGGCGTTTCAGCATTTCATTATCAATGCCAAGTTTTTTGCCCTCTTCACGCACCATTTTCACAAACTCCATGGTGTCAAGCTCCGGCAGGTTGTGATATTTTCTCACCGCATTAATCGAGTGTTTCAAAAAGGTGGTCACGGCCACACCGGGGATTTCTACCGGGTATTGCATGCACAAGAAGATGCCTTCTCTGGCTCTGTCTTCCGGCGACATTTGAGTCAAATCTTTACCCTTAAAGCGAATCGAACCTGAGGTGATTTCATAGCCGGGTTTGCCGCAAATCACGTTGGATAAGGTGGATTTTCCGGCGCCGTTCGGGCCCATGATGGCATGGACTTCACCCTCGTTTATGGTGAGGTTAAAGCCTTTGATAATCTCTTTATCCGCTACTCTTGCATGTAAATCTTCAATTTCTAATAATGGTGTTTTTGTCATCTTATTTTTTCCTATCTATCCGACGCTGCCTTCCAAACTAATATTAATTAATTTTGCCGCCTCAATGGCAAATTCCATCGGCAAATGCTGCATCACTTCTTTGCAAAAACCGTTGACAATCAAACTCACGGCCTCTTCTTCGCCAATGCCGCGCTGCTCGCAATAAAACAACTGCTCATCACTGATTTTTGAGGTGGTGGCCTCATGCTCCAACTTGGCGGTCTTATTTCTGTTTTCCACATATGGCACGGTATGCGAGCCGCAATGCGTGCCAATCAGCAAACTATCGCACTGCGAATAATTCCGCGCATTATCGGCATTGGGTGCAACCCTCACCAAGCCACGATATGTTTGGTTGGAAAATCCGGCGGAAATGCCTTTGGATATAATCTTTGACGTGGTGTTTTTGCCAATGTGAATCATCTTGGTGCCGGTATCGGCCTGCTGATGATTGTTGGTGATGGCCACGGAATAAAACTCGCCGCTGGAGTTATCTCCCTGCAAAACGCAAGACGGATATTTCCAAGTGACAGCCGAACCGGTTTCCACCTGCGTCCATGAAACTTTGGAATTTTCACCGCGGCAAGCCGCCCTCTTGGTCACAAAGTTATAAACGCCGCCTTTGCCGTCTTTATCTCCGGGGTACCAGTTTTGCACGGTGGAATATTTGACCTCGGCATTTTTGTTGACCACAATCTCCACTATCGCGGCATGAAGCTGGTTCTCATCTCTTTGCGGGGCGGTGCAGCCTTCCAAATAGCTGACATAGCTTTCATCATCGGCCACAATCAAGGTTCTTTCAAATTGCCCCGTATTCTTGGCATTAATGCGGAAATAAGTGGACAATTCCATCGGGCAGCGCACGCCTTTGGGAATATATACAAAAGAACCATCGGTAAACACGGCCGAGTTCAAGCAAGCAAAAAAGTTGTCGGTATAAGGCACAACCGAGCCCAAATATTGTTTGACCAAATCGGGATGCTCTTTTACCGCTTCGGAAATGGAGCAAAAGATAATGCCTTGCTCGGCCAGTTTTTGTCGATAGGTGGTTGCCACCGACACGCTGTCAAAAACCGCATCCACTGCCACAACGCCGGCCAAAACTTCTTGCTCTTTTAACGGAATGCCCAATTTTTCATATGTTTGCAATAACTCGGGGTCAACCTCAGACAATGATTTTGGTTTGGCTTTTTGCTTGGGTGCGGAATAATAGCTCAGGTCTTGATAATTGATTTTATCATAACTCAACTTGGCCCATGTCGGCTCTTTCATGGTTTGCCAAAACTCATATGCTTTCAGCCGAAAGTCCAAGAGCCACTCCGGCTCGCCTTTCTTTTGCGAAATCAGGCGGATAATATCCTCGTTCAAACCTTTGGGCGCAGAATCGGCGGCAATGTCGGTGACAAAGCCGTATTTATATTTATCGCCGCTTTCATCAATGATTTCGGGTCTTTGAGTTGTCATTTGTTTCCTTAAACTTTTTTTACTTTTCAATCTTTCCTAAAATTAGGGTTTTTATTTGCAAATTGCAACCTCTTATTTAATAAAAAATTCAGTTTTTGCCGCTATTCTATGCTTAATTTTATTTTTACGGAGGCGCAAAATCATGCTTATCGGAATTATCATTTTGGCGGTTGTTACCCTTGTTCTTTTGGGAATCTGTTTTGTTCAATATAAAAAGCTTAAAACCTTGCAACTCCAACTCAAGGAGCTTTTGCAAGAAAGCTCCGCCCAGACCGAAGAAAAGCCCCAACCTTTGGTCGATGATATGAATTTTAAAACCGATAAAAACCTCGTCATCACTTTTGTTAATGACTCGCTTTGCCAAAATTTAGGCTTTACCAAAGAAGCGCTTATCGGCAAATCTGTTTTCGGAACACTTATGGAAAATAGCGAATCTACCAAAAGCAACGTTTTGGCCTATGCCAACAAAATTTTGAAAAAAACCAAAATCGTCAATAATGAAATTCTTCTGCGCAACGCTCAAGGTAAAACTCTTGTTGTGCAATGCCATCAACGCCCCATTTTGAACGAGATTTTGGAGTGCACCGGCATTAGCTTTATTTGCAAAAATATTTCTTCTGCCAAAGAACTGCAAAAACAGCTCCTCGATTTTAATGAACGCGATATCTTGACCCAAGCCCTGAACCAAGAGGCTTTTTATAAGTGCTTTGAACGCGACTTTAAGCGCGCCAAAAGATATCATAAAGATTTTTCCCTCCTGGTTTTGGAAACCAAAGATTTGTGCAAATTTATCAACCAAGGAATCAGCTTTGAACGCGGCGACAACCTCCTTAAAGCCATGTATAATCTTTGTGCCGAAAAAGTGAAGAAAAATTGCTCTATCGGGCGGTTTGATCAAACAAAATTCGGCCTCATCTTAAACGGCTATTCTCGTGAAAAAACCGATGCTTTGGCACAAGATATTTACGAATCTTCCAAACCTATTATCAAAAAGCTCGGCGTGGATACTTATAATGCGCAAATGCTCATCTTATCTTATACCGAGCTCAAAGGCTTTACCGACACTTTTGATAATATGCTTGAGCGCACCAAACGCCATATTCAAAACGCTTTGAAAAAACATCAATACGGCATTATCACCTCGGTTAATGACAAAAAAAATATCTCCGCTCCCACTAAATATGAAAAAGACTAGTTTTACAAAATATTAAATTATTGGTGTTAGCTTATCTCTTGTAAGCTTACATTATATTAAAGAAAAACATGAAAAAACTGGCCTTAATATTGCTGCCGCTGTGGCTCTTTTTAAGCGGATGTTCCACCAACTCGGGAATCCCCTTGTTCGGCTATTCTTGGTGGGGAGAAACACCTGACAGAGTCACCGTCTCAAGAGGTGACACGCTTTACAGCATCTCTCGCCGCTATAATGTTCCTCTGCGCGATATTATTGAGGCTAACCATATGTCACCGCCTTATCGTGTGTATGTCGGCCAGACCATCAAACTTCCCAGTGCCAAATATCACATTGTGAAAAAAGGCGATACGCTCTATAATATCTCCAAACGCTATAATGTGGATATGAGCTCTATCAGCCGCTTGAATGACCTCGATGAGCCATATACCTTGGCTTTGGGGCAGAAGCTTGTTTTGCCGGGAAGCATTGTTGACAAATCAAACACAACAAACACGTCTTCTACCAAAACGCAAACCACAAGCAAAAAATCTTCCTCTTCTTGGTGGAGCCGTAAAAAATCTACACCTAAAAAAGCAACCTATGCCAAACCTACGCCGGTTAAAAAACGCAAGTCAAAATTCCTCTGGCCGGTTAAAGGCACGGTTATCTCCAATTTCGGCACCATCGGCAAAGGCCGAACCAATGACGGAATCAACATCAAAGCGCCCTTGGGCACCGCCGTTAAAGCCGCCGATGCCGGCACAATTGCCTATGCCGGAAACGAGCTCAAAGGCTTTGGCAACCTCATTTTGCTCAAACATAACGACGGCTGGATAACGGCCTATGCGCATAATGATAAAATCCTTGTCAAAAAAGGGCAAAAAGTGCGCAAAGGCGAGAAAATTGCCACGGTCGGCAGCACCGGCGGTGTCAGCACTCCGCAACTTCACTTTGAAATCCGTGCCGGCAAAAAAGCCGTTAACCCTCGCGCCTACCTCCCCTAACAAGCTGAAGCCAGCTTGACCGCATCAGTTTTATCTTTGTGCC
>CALXWB010000051.1 GCA_944392225.1 uncultured Alphaproteobacteria bacterium
AGCTTGAACTCTTCGCCATCGCGGACAACGTAGCAGTGCAGACGGGAGATATCAGGAATTTCTCCAAGGTCTACGTTGTTGTAGTCTTCGCGACCGAGGGTGAAAGCATGGCCTTCTTTCAGAGCTTTGAGTGCCTCCATATGGTCTGCCAAATTCACTCTTTTGTGAATGCAAGCGGCAAAGCCATTACCAAACTCCAATATCGGAGCTGTGTTCTCCGTGAAGACACATAACAATTTTGAACTACGACCATTAGTCCCCAAAGTGTTCTTTACTTCATTCAGTTCCATAACTTTACTGTCTATTCAAGCTCTTTCGAACTATCTAGCCGACAGCGATTTTAAAAGGGAATTTGAATCTCTCGGGGAGTTTTAGATTTTTTTCAAGCTTGTTAACCTTGGTTACTCTTCTTCGCCAACGGTAGCCCTGCACTTAAGCTCAAAATAAACGTTATTATCTCTGTTCCCTACTTATCCAAAGCCCGTCTCTGGTTGCACCTGTTTTGCAAAACAGTTTGCTCTCAGAGGGTTAGACAAATAATTTTATTCATTATAATTTTTGATGGGAAGATTCATAACACTTTTTTTGACTTTGGCAAGCATTATTTTTTTCTTAATCTCATAAAAGATTTTTTATTCTCAACTTTATTCAACAATTTCAGCTATTTGCAGCGGCACTATTTTGGACAAATCTTCAACCGATGTTTCTACCTGACACCCGATTTTGCCACCGCTATATATGACGGAAGAAAAATTTTGCGCACTCTTATCTATGGTTACGGGAAATGTTTTTTTCATGCCAATCGGTGAACAACCGCCATGGACATAGCCCGTGGTGGGTAACAAATCTTTTTGTTTGAGCATTTCCACGTTTTTTTCTCCAACCGCTGCCGCCGCTTTTTTCAAATCCAGTTCTTCTGCCACGGGAATCATAAAAACATAGTTTTTTTTGCTTTTGCTCACGGTCACCAAGGTTTTGAACACCTGCGCCGGATTCTCACCCAATGTTTGCGCTACCTCAACACCGCTGATGGCGCGAGAATTGTCATAAAAATAACTTTTATATTTTATTTTGTGCGAATCTAAAATCCGCATCACATTGGTTTTTATTTCAGACATTTTACGGCTATTTTTTTTCTTGTTGTTCCAGCATGGCTTCTTCCCAGGTTTTGAGACCGAATTTGCTCCAATCCACAGGAATGTGCTCTACATATTGCATCTTGGCTGCATAGCAATCTTTCACATTTTCCAATATCATCTCAACAATAATCACTTCCGGGGCATGCCGCAAATGTTCGCGAATCGACGGATGAATATAATCCAATATGATATTTTGCTCTTCATTGCGATGGAAAATGGCATGATCTTTGCCGTCATAGACCACCAAAGGCGTGTTGGGAGAATCTTTTTTTGCCTCTATGAAAATATAGATTTCTCCCTCTTCGCCTTCGGCTACCATGAATTTCTTTTCGGTTGTATATTCTGTCATTATCCGGCTCTTACTTTGTTTTTGCCAACATATTTTTCATAACTTGATATTCGGCACTTGCAAATTATTCGGGTGTATTTTTTTATTGCTGAATGCATTTTCAATTAATGCTTCCATACTCATATTTTGCGGGCCTTGTTTGCCGTTTAAGCCACAACCGTATACCGTTACTTTTCTCTTGGGATCTAATTGCATTATTTTCTCCGTTATTTTGTTTTTTTCTTAGATATCATCAATCTCTTAAAAAGTTGTTAGCTATTTTTGATAATTGGCCAAATGGGTCAAAAAAGCCTCCACAAAATCGGCTCTGCGGTTTTGATAGTCCAGATAATAAGCATGCTCCCAAACATCAACCGTCAACAAAGCTTTCAAGCCATGAGCCAGCGGCGTGTCTGCGTTAGAAGTTTTCATAACGGCTAATTTTCCGTCTTTTTCCACCAACCAAGCCCAACCGCTGCCAAACTGCGTCACAGCCGCATTTTTGAACTCATCATGAAACTTTTTATAACTTCCAAAATCTTTCTCAATTCGGGCCAGCATCTCGCCTTTCGGTTTGCCGCCGCCTTGTTTCATGCATTTCCAGAAAAAGGCATGGTTCCATGCTTGGGCCGCATTGTTAAAAATGCCGGTATATTCTGCTTTGCCTGCCGTTTCTTTGATGATTTCTTCCAAGCTCATATTCTCAAACTTGGTGCCGGCAATGAGCTTATTTAAATTTTCAACATAGGTTCTGTGGTGTTTGCCATAGTGAAACTCTAAAGTTTTTTCCGAAATATAGGGCTCTAAAGCATTTTTGGCATAAGGTAAATTTTCCAGTTCAAAGCTCATTTTGTTTCTCCTTCAAAAAAAAATTTATTTTTGTTCTTTGTTCTTTATATATGTATTGGTGCCGATTTCATCAAGCATTTTTTGTGTTTTTAAGTCTTCTTCTTTTTGTTCGCGTTCTTTTCTTTGCCGATCTACAATCTCATATGTTTTTTGTTCTTTAAACATGTCTGAGATTATATCTCTGACCTCGGCAATTTTTTTTCTCACATCTTTTAGGGCTTGTTCAAAAGCATCGCGATATTGCAAATATCTTTTGGTATATGCCCCAAAATCTCCAAAATAGCCGTTTTGGGCGGCAAAATCTTTTTCTTGCTCATATTCTTGAATGAGCCGGCGCAAATCATTTAATATCTTTTCTTCTTTGGTTTGCAAATCAACCATGATTTTGCGCTGCTCGTCAATTTTGAACTTTTGGATTCTTTCCAATGTTTTTAATGAGCCTTTCATCTTTTTTCTTAACCCTTATACGGCGTATCTAATATTTTTTTCAATAACTCATAGCCTTCTGCCAAACTAAAGCGTTCGTTTTTCTTCTGACTCAAAAATTCTTCAATCTTCGGATAGTAGAAAATGGCTTCATCCACTTCTTTGTTTGAGCCTTTTTTGTAAGCGCCCAAACGGATAAGCTCGGCCATATCTTCATAGCTTGCAATATAGCGGCGGGCTTTGTTGACGAGCTTGGTTTCTTCCGGCGTGTTGCAATCGGGCATGGTTCTGGAGATGCTCCGCAAAATGTTGATGGCCGGATAGCGGTTTCTTTCGGCAATGGCCCTATCCAAAACAATATGGCCGTCCAAAATGGAACGCACGGCATCGGCAATCGGCTCGTTGTGGTCATCGCCGTCCACCAAAACCGTGAACAGACCCGTAATTGTGCCGTTTCCTGCTCCGGGGCCGGCTCGCTCCAACAAACGCGGCAACTCTGAAAACACGCTCGGCGTATAACCTTTTGATGCCGGCGGCTCGCCCACACTCAATGAAATTTCTCTTTGCGCCATGGCAAAACGCGTGATGGAGTCCATCATACACAAAACATCTTTATTTTGGTCACGGAAAAATTCAGCCACCGTCATGGCCACATAGGCTGCTTGTCTACGCATCAACGGGCTTTCATCTGAAGTGGCCAAAACCAAAACAGATTTTGCCAAACCTTCTTCACCCAAAGTGTCCTCCACAAACTCTTTGGCCTCTCTGCCGCGCTCTCCGATCAAGCCAATCACGGAAACATCCGAATCGGTGTTTTTGGCCATCATGGACATCAGGGTTGATTTGCCGACACCTGAGCCGGCAAAAATGCCCATACGTTGACCTTTGCAAATGGTGATAAAAGTGTTTACCGCTTTTACCCCCAGATCAACCTTGCCTTTGACCCTGTCTCTGGATGCGGCCGGCGGCGGCGACGCCTTAATAAAATAAGGCTTGTTGCCCTGGATAAGCGGACCTTTGCCGTCTATGGCCTCGCCAAAAGAGTTGATGATTCTTCCGAGCCAACTTTCATGCGGATAGATGACCGGCGCCGCATTCTCAACTTCCACTCGACACCCCAGCCCTATTCCTTGCAAAGAACCATAAGGCATAAACAACAATTTTCCTTGTTTGAAACTCACCAGCTCACATGCAACTTTCTTGTTTTTTCCGATACAAATGTTACATCTGTCGCCGATTGACATGTTGGTGCGGATTCCGCTCACTTCCACAAACAAACCCTGAACCGCCGTCACCTTGCCGAAATATTCGCTTTCCGAAAGCTTGCCGACTTCTTTGATTATATTTTCCAACACCTCAGACAATCTTATTTCTCCAAACAAAATTTTTCTTATATTTTTAACATCAATTTGTTTAAAATTCAGCATCGCTCTCCGGTTATTCACAATCTTGTGTATGAATTTAGGTTAACGTTAATAATTATTAACAACCCTATCAAAAAAGTTAACAAATCAAAATTTTAAGGATATGATACTTGCATATTCGGTTTTAACTTTTTAAGGACATGGTCTTATGCGCGTTTTACTTGTTGAAGATGATTATGCCATTTCTCAAAGTATTGAAACCATACTCAAAAAAGAGGGTATGATTGTTGATACTACAGATCTGGGTGAAGATGGTTTGGAAATCGGCAAACTTTATGATTATGATATCATTATTTTGGACCTGATGTTGCCTGATATGAACGGTTATGAAGTTTTGAAAAATCTTCGCGCCGCAAAAGTCAATACCCCGGTGCTCATTCTCTCCGGTCTTACCGAACCTGATAAAAAGGTTAAAGGCTTGGGTTACGGTGCTGATGACTATTTGACCAAACCTTTTGATAAAGCAGAACTCTTGGCTCGTATTCAAGCCGTTGTCAGACGCTCCAAAGGCCATTCAAACTCCATCATCAGAACCGGCGATGTTGAGGTCAATCTGGATACGCAAACCGTTACCGTTGGCAATAAGACACTTCACCTCACCGGCAAAGAATATGGTATTATGGAGCTTTTGTCTTTGCGCAAGGGTTCAACCTTGAATAAAGATCAGTTCTTAAACCACCTCTATGGCGGCATTGATGAACCTGAACTCAAAATCATCGATGTGTTTATTTGCAAGCTCCGCAAAAAACTTGAAAAAGCTTCCGGCGGTAAAAACTATATTGAAACCGTTTGGGGCAGAGGTTATGTTTTGCGTGACCCTGATGAGAAAAAATAATTTGCAAGAACAAAAAAAATCTCCGCGTTGGCGGAGATTTTTTTTGCTTTTATCTTAGTGATTGGCATTGTTTAATATGCGTTGCTTATCGCGATTCCA
>CALXWB010000052.1 GCA_944392225.1 uncultured Alphaproteobacteria bacterium
CCGTATTTTTCACCAAACAGAGCCATAGCACCTTCTTTGATGGCATCTTCCTGACGCATGATGCGGGTGATGACAGGGTGGTTTTCTCTGATGATGTCGTTTACTCTTTCTTCAGCCAAACGTAACTCGGCATCGGAAATTTGTTTGTGATGAGAAATATCAAAGCGCATTCTGTCAGCGGCCACATAAGAACCTTTTTGGGTGACGTGGGTGCCCAGCATATCGCGCAAGACTTTGTGCAAAATGTGGGTAACCGTATGATTAGCGGCAATGGCAGCGCGGTTTTTGGCATCGACCTCAAAAGTTAAGTCATCGCCGGTTTTGACCGTGCCTTTAATCATTTTGCAAACATGAACGGTGAGTTCGTGTAATTTCTTTTTGGTGTCCAAGACCTCAATTTCGCAATTCGGACCATAAATTTTGCCGATATCACCGACTTGGCCGCCCATCTCGCCATAGAACGGCGTTTGGTTGGCCACAAGATAAAACTCGCCGCTGTTTACGGTTTCAACTTGTTTGCCGTCAACCACCAAATTGTTGACTAAGCATTCGGATTTTAAGGTGTTGTAACCCAAAAATTCGGTGCCGCCGTCTTTATCAAAAATGTCAAACCAAACTTTTTCGGTTCCCGTATCTCCCGAACCGGCCCAGTTTTTGCGGGCTTCGGCTTTTTGTTTGGCCATTGCATCATCAAAACCTTTGACATCTACCTTCATATCTTTGTTTCTTAAGGCATCTTGTGTCAAATCAAGCGGAAAACCATAAGTATCATAAAGTTTGAAAGCGGTTGTACCCGGCAATTCATCACCGGCTTTTAAGTTCTTGGTTTCATCTTCAAGCAGGCGCATGCCTTTGTCCAATGTCTTCAAGAAGCGCAGTTCTTCAGCCTTGATGGTTTCTGTAATCAGCTCTTGAGCGCGGTACAATTCCGGATAAGCTTCACCCATTTCTTTTTGCAGAGCAGGAAGAAGTTTATACATCATCGGCTCTTTCACCCCGAGCAGATATTGGTGGCGCATGGCTCTTCTCATAATGCGGCGCAAAACATAACCACGACCTTCATTTGACGGCATAACGCCATCGGCAATCAAAAAGCAAGTGGAGCGCAAGTGGTCTGCAATAACGTTGTGAGAGGCTTTCAAGGGGCCTTTGGGGTCAGAATTGGCAATATCTGCAATGGCTTTAATCAAATGTTGGAACAAGTCAATGTCATAGTTGGAGTGAACGCCTTGCAAAATGGCTGAGATACGCTCCAAGCCCATGCCGGTATCAATTGAAGGGTGTTTCAACGGAATGCGAGAGCCGTCCGGCAAGTCTTCAAACTGGTCAAATACCAAGTTCCAAATTTCAATCCATCTGTCACCGTCTTCTTCAGGTGTGCCCGGCAGGCCGCCCCAAACTTCCGGACCATGGTCGTAGAAAATTTCAGAGCAGGGGCCGCAAGGACCTGTGTCGCCCATTTGCCAGAAGTTATCTTTGGTGGCAATGCGGATGATTCTGTCTTCCGGCAGGCCGGAAACTTTTTTCCAGATATCGTGCGCTTCATCATCGGTGTGGTAAACGGTGACGGCCAATCTGTCTTTGGGCAGGCAGAACTCTTTGGTGACCAATTCCCAAGCCCAAGCAATGGCGTCTTCTTTGAAATAATCACCGAAAGAGAAGTTGCCGAGCATTTCAAAAAATGTGTGGTGACGAACGGTATATCCGACGTTGTCCAAGTCGTTATGCTTGCCGCCGGCGCGAACTGATTTTTGGGAAGTGGTCGCTCGTTTATAATCTCTGACTTCATTGCCGGTAAAGATGTTCTTGAACTGAACCATGCCGGAGTTGGTGAACATTAAGGTTGGGTCATTATCCGGCACCAGAGACGATGACGGAATGATTTTATGCCCATGTTTGGCAAAGAAATTTAAATATGTGCTTCTAATATCTTTTAATGTGGTTGTCATTTTTTTACTTCCCAAAAGTCAAAAAAATTCAAAAAATTACGTTAACTTGCTATTTCTATAGCAAATTTCTCTCAGAGTCTAGAAATTTTTTGTTTTTTTATTGAATTTTGATAGCCCAACCGTTGTTGACAATATAGGCCAAATTTAAAATTGTGGCATAGCAAATCCAGATAAAATAGGGCCAAAGCATGTATGCTGCAGTTTTATCCAGCTTTTTGAAATGCCAAATTGTTAAAAAGGCCATTATATCCATGACAATTATCACAACGAAACCAATGCCGATCCAACCTAAGGCAAAAAATGTGTAGCACCAGGGAAGATGTAAAATAAGTTGTGTCCAAAACAAAATTTGCGCTTTGTTTTTTTCTTGGCTTTTGTCTTGCCAAGATATTCTCCATATGGCCAGAGCCATCAATATATATAAAATTGTCCAAATATATCTAAACCAAATGTTAGGCGGCGTGAGCGCGCTCGGAACAGCCGTGACATACCAACCATTAACCCCAATTTGTGTGGATTTTGAAGCAAAAAAACCGATTATTCCAACTCCAATAAATGAAATCAGAAAATTTCTTATTTTATTCATAGCAACCTCCTTTTTTCATTTATAATTAAAAAATTAAGCATGTATTTTATTTTTTCAAGCTTGTTTATTGTTTATTGACGAATTTGTATTATAATATTTGTCAATTGGAGAAAAATATGCTTTTTGAAGAAAAATTTTTTAAGGCGGAAGTGGTCAAACGTTATAAACGTTTTATTGTTGATGCAAAATTGTGGAACAATGATATTGTTTCTGCTTTTTGTTCCGATATTACCGTTATCCCTGATCTTTATGTGCCCAAAGCACAGCTCATGCTCAGCAGAACACGCGATAAATCACGAAAGCTTAAATATGAGGTGGAAGCCGTTAACAAAGGTGATGGCTGGGTTATGGTTAACCAAAAATATTTTCCGCAAATTTTTATGGAAGCTTTTCAAAACAGAACCATGCAAGATTTTGTGCAATATAGCAAAATCAGAAAGCTCAAACCCGTGGATAGATTGCCGCATTTGGATTTTGAACTCTCAAACGGCAAAGAAAAATGCTTTGTCTGCTTGTCCCCAATTTATAATAAGCAAAACGGAAAAGCCGTTTTTCCGACCAAAGTGAACCTGATTGATATGGAAATGTTTGAAGAAATGAAAAAAGTGCGGCAAAACGGACATCGAACGGTGGTGGTCTTGGTGGTGCCCAGAATGGATTGTTTGCAAACGCTTTTTTCTTGGACACTTGATCCAATTTCGGCGGCCAAAATTTATGATGAAGCCAAAAACGGTTTAGAGTTTGTTTCTTATGGTTGCAATTTAGATAAAAATGGTATTAATATAACCAACAAAATGGACATTTGTATTAAATAATTTATGAAAAAAATCGAGGTAAATCGTGGCTACAAAAAGAAGAGATGGTATCACCATCTATGAAAAAGAAGATTTTGAAGGTATGCGCAAAGCCGGTAAACTTGCGGCTGAGTGCTTGGATTATATCACAGATTATGTTCAGGTCGGCGTTTCAACAGGCGAGTTGGATGATTTGTGCCGTGAGTTTATGATTAGTCATGGCGCCATTCCGGCTTGCTTGGGATATCGCGGTTATCCCAAATCTGTTTGCATTTCCATCAACCATGTGATTTGTCACGGAATCCCGGATTATGAACGCAAGCTCATGAACGGCGATATCTTAAATATTGATGTGACCTGCATCTTGGATGGTTGGTATGGCGATACCAGCCGTATGTATTATGCCGGAGAGCCTAAAATCAAGGCCAAACGTTTGTGTGACGTGACCTATGAATGCATGATGCGCGGCATTGATGTGGTTAAACCCGGGGCTCATTTTGGCGATATCGGCGCCGTGATTGAAGAATATGCTCATAAATATGGCTATGGCGTTGTGGATATGTTTTGCGGACACGGTTTGGGCAAGGTCTTCCATGACGAGCCTAATGTGATGCATGTGGGACGCAAAGGAACCGGCCCGGTGATGGAAGAGGGTATGTTCTTTACCATTGAACCGATGATTAATATCGGCAAACCTGATGCCATTATCTTGAAAGACGGCTGGACCTCGGTGACCAGAGATAAAACTCTGTCAGCTCAGTTTGAACATTCTCTCGGTGTGACCAAAGACGGGGCTGAGGTCTTTACATATTCTCCCAAAGGATTGGACAAACCGCCTTATAAAAAATAACTACCAACATACTGCAGAAACAAATGACGGAAAAGAACAAAGCAAACCTTACGAGCGAAGGTCATAGACAAAGAATCAGAGAAAAATTTCTTAAAGGCGGCGGTGCTGCTTTCGCCGATTATGAACTTTTGGAAGCTTATTTGACCATTGCCATTCCACGGCGCGATGTTAAACCCTTAGCCAAGCTTTTGATTGCCAAATTTGGTAGCTTTGCCGAGGTGGTTAGTGCAAGAAATGAAGAACTTCTTGCTGTTGACGGTGTGGGCGAAAATACGCTGTTTGCCTTAAAAATCATTAAAGAAGCCGCACAACGTATGTCTTGGGAAATGCTCAAAGATAAAGATTTGCCCGTGATTGCCGATATGGACGCTTTGATTGATTATTGTCGCATGTCCATGGCTTATCAAGATGTGGAAGAATTTAAACTGATTTATCTCAATAATAAAAATCAGGTTATCGCTGAAGAAACACAACAAAAAGGCACAATCAACCATGTTTCCATTCACCCAAGAGAGGTTGTCAAATCTGCCTTGGATAATCATGCTTCAGCCGTGATTATGGTGCATAATCACCCAACAGGGGATACCACACCGTCACGAGCCGATATTGATGTGACTAAGAAGGTGAAAGAGGCTCTTGCCTCCATGAATATGGTTTTGCATGACCATGTGATTGTCAGCAAATATGGTTGTTATAGTTTTAGAACTGCCGGCTTGATATAAAATATAAAAAAAAGGCTTGCAAAATAATTTTTTTTGAGTAGATTATGTTTTGTTGTCCGGGGCATAGCTCAGCCTGGTAGAGCGCTTGCTTTGGGAGCAAGATGTCGTAGGTTCGAATCCCGCTGCCCCGACCAA
>CALXWB010000053.1 GCA_944392225.1 uncultured Alphaproteobacteria bacterium
TTTATTTCTATTCTTAATTCTATGGGACTTGGTTATGAAGAGGCCCATAATTTGTATAAAGCCTTTAAAAAAGTTTATAATCCCGCCAATATTCGTATCGGCCAAAAAATCCTCATCGGCGGTCTTTATGATAATGAGCTTAAAAAATTAATCCGCCTTGATGAAATCGTTATTCAAGAAAATAACCTCAAAAGCTATTCTCTAACCCAAAATGAAAACGGCGTTTATGAAGCAAAAGTCAACCAAGAAGAGCTTATCACCGAAGTTAACAGCGCACACGGAGCTATCAGCGGCTCTTTATCTAAGTCTATGAACTCTCAAGGTGTGCCAAACAAGGTTATCCATGAGTTTGTTAATATCTTTTCTTATTCCGTCGACTTTAAACGCGATGTCCGCAAAGGTGATAAATTTGAAATCATTTTTGAAAATAAAATCACCAAAGACGGCAAAGTCGCTTCTTCGGGAAATATTCTTTATGCTTCTTTGCAGCTCAAAAAAGAAAAAGTTTCTCTCTATCGCTTTACCGATTCTAAAGGAAATACCGACTATTATACCGAAAAAGGTTTGGCTATGAAGAAAACTCTTCATAAAAAACCTCTTTCCTTCCAAAATGCACGTATTTCTTCTCCCTTCGGAAAACGTTTGCACCCGATTAAAAAACGTTGGATTATCCACTGGGGCGTGGACTATGCCGCTCCTAAAGGAACCAAAATTTTTGCCGGCGGTGACGGAACCGTCCAAGTGGCCAAATATAACGGCGGTTATGGTAATTATATCAAAATTCGCCACAACTCCGAATATTCAACCGCTTATGGCCATATGTGGAAATTTGCCAAAGGAATCCGCCCCGGCGTGCGCGTTAAACAAGGTCAGGTTATCGGATATGTCGGCTCAACCGGCTTATCTACCGGTCCTCACTTGCACTATGAGGTGATTAAAAACGGAAAACGTGTTAACCCTCGCACCATCCGTGCCGCAACAGGTAATAACCTCGCCGGTAAAGATTTGAAAAAGTTTAAGTCTATTGTCAGCAATATAAAATCTTCTTACAGCACTATGTTTGCTAAGAACGATTCTGCTAAAATGGCACAGAAATAGTTGAATTATCTTTTCCATAAAAGCTCAAAACGCTCTGTTTTGAGCTTTTTTTATAATATTTTATAACAAACTGCTTGCTATATTTGTTTTAAAGTGCTAGCTTGCCAAAGCTTTTTAATATTTATGTCTCTTATTACTCTTAAAAATAATGCCTTATGGAACAAGAAATAAAAAATCCTGAAGAGCTGCTGGATGATGAAATTGAGCTGATCCAAGATGATGCAAAACGTGAACGTATGCGCTTTTTGCTGCATGAATATCAAAAGCCAAAATTTCGGATTAACGGTCCGGCTTATACGTTTTTTATCACCATTATCTTATGCTTGATTTGGAAAATCTATCAACAAGCAAATGTGATTGAAACCCAGCAACAAGATATACAAGATATTTTGATTTATCTCTTGTATGAAAGACAGCAGGCTCAAGATGTCCTTGAAATTGACTTTCAGGCCGATTCTTTGATGCATGTTTAACCAAAAGAAAACCCGCCACTTTTAACTTTGGCGGGTTTTCTTTTGTTCATTTGAAATATGTTTTATGCATTATCCCCGGAGGCAGCTGCCGTTCCGTCTTGCGGAATGATGCTTTGCAATGTGCCAATGGCTTTTTTGCGTTTGAGCTTGTTTACAAATTTCATTGAGCGTTGGGCATCCCATTTCTTTTTGCCTTCTTCTCTTTGGAAAATCTGTTGATACACCTCTATGGCTTGGTCAAACTCAGAAAGTTTGGTCAGGCAGCTGGCCAAACCATCATACAACTTATGATGATATTTTCCGGGACCAATAATCATTTGTGCTTTTTTATAGCACTTCAACGCATCATTAAACTTGAGCATTTTTTGATATACAAAACCAATACTAATCCAGGCTTGAATCTCTCGGCTGTCAATATTTAAGATTTTGGTAAAGCATTTAATGGCTGACGCATTGTCCCCCATCAACTGATAGGTCACGCCAACACCGTTCCAGGCCTTGATATTGTTTTTATCATTGGCCAAAACTTTTTTGAAAAAGGAAATTGCTCGATCGTATTGTTTTAACTTTTGCAAAGTTACGGCAACACTCAGCAAGGTTTGGGCATGCTTGCTGTCTATCTTCATGGCTTGTTCCAACACATCTAATGCCTCTTTATAAGAAAACATGTGTTGCAACGCAATGGCCTTGCCGTTCAGTGCCTCTAACGATGTTTTATCAATGGCTATGGCCTCGTTAAAACAAGCAATGGCATCCTTATAAAGGCCACGCATACTCAAGGTGACACCTTTATTGTTCAAAACTTCTACAGATTGCGGATTTAAGGCTAGAGCCTTGTCAAAACATTCTACAGCTTCGGTATAACGGCTCATCTTTTGATAAGCAAAACCCTTGCTGTTTAAGGCTTTCCATGATTGCGGCTGTTCTGCAATGGCCGCGTCAAACTGCTCAATGGCTTCTTTATACAAGCCCTGATCTAATAGTTCTTGCCCTCTTTTATAGGCATTGTTCTCATTTGCTTTTACCATAATATTTTCTCTTCCGAATTATATTGGTTACAAAATAATTTACCGACATTATCCTAGCATCAACTATATTTTATGTCAAGGATTCTATCAGAATAATTTGAGCTGCTTATATATCTCTATATCTCCGCGAACTTCAACATATTGGCAAGAAAATTTGAGTGCAAATTCTTTCACTTCTGCTCTTTTATGCTCAAAATATGACTTATATTCTTTTTGAAAAGATTTTGCCGAACTGCTGAAAACCAATTTTTTATCCCCCTCTGCCACCATATATTCTCCGGCTTTGGGAGCTATGTCTTCCAAAATATCATATACATTTATCAAATAAACTTTGGCTCTTTTGGTCATACCGGCAAGTGTTTTTTTCAGCTCTTCGGTCATAAAATTATAATCGCTAATTACAAAAACGCTGGCTTGGCTTTTGAGGCTTGATTGCAATATTTTCAGCTGTTTGGCAAAGTTGCTTTTTTCTGCGCGGCTTTGCAATATGCTTTGGCTGATTTCCGAAATTTTCTTAAATATGGCAATCAGGCTTGATTTATGATTTTTGGCTTTGAAAAAATAATTTTGCGCGCCATCATAAATCATACAGCCAAATCTGTCTTTGTTTTCTTGTGATAACCACCCCAAAAGGCCGGCTATTTTTGCTGCCGAGACGGATTTCAGCTGCTTTCGGGTGCCAAAAACCATGTAGGGCGACAAGTCCAGCGCCACATATATCTCGCGGTCTTTTTCTTCGGCATAAAGCTTGGTATAAGGCGTGCCTTTTTTGGCCGTGACGCGCCAATCCATATCGCGGACATCGTCCCCATATGTATAGTTTCTGATTTCCTCAAGCTCAATGCCTCGTCCCTTGAAGGCCGATTTTATATCTCCGGCCTGGTTGGACAAGCTCAACTTTGAGGCAATGTGCTTCAAATAGCCGACATATTTTCTTTGTTCAAGCAGCTCTTCCAAACTGACAAACAAGCCCGAATTTTCCGACGCCTCGGCTCGGGAAAAAATTTTTGCCCATGTCGACAATTTTTTCATGCGTTATGCCCCTATGGCAGCGGAACCAATGACAACAATTTTCCAATCACATCATCTGCACTCAAGCCTTCAGCCTGTGCCTCAAAGCTCAAAATAACACGATGGCGCAAAACATCGTATGCCACCGTTTGAATATCTTCGGGGGTGACAAAATCTCTGCCCTCAAGCCAAGCATTGATTTTTGAGCATCTATCCAGCGCAATCGTGGCACGCGGGCTGGCGCCATACATCACATAGCCTTTGAGAGCGCTATCATATTTTTCGGGGTGACGCGTGGCCACAATCAACTGAACCATATATTCTTCCACGGCCTCACTTGTGTGCACCGCCAAAATCTCGTTGCGGGCAGACAAAATGTCTTCTATAGCCAAACGGTTAAAATGCGGTTGACTTTCTTTGGCCACCTCGCCTCTGACTAAGCGCAAAATTTTCTTTTCCGTTTCGGCATTGGGTTGATCTATTTTGATATACATCAAAAATCTGTCCAATTGAGCTTCCGGCAGATTGTATGTGCCTTCATGTTCAATCGGGTTTTGGGTCGCCATAACCATAAATAAATCAGGCAAGATATATTTTTTGCCGCCGACGCTGACTTGTCTTTCAGCCATAGCCTCCAACAAGGCAGATTGAACCTTGGCCGGTGCACGGTTAATCTCGTCTGCCAAAACCAAATTGGCAAAAATCGGGCCTTTTCTGAACTCAAACTCGCCTTTATTGGCCACATATATCTCACTGCCCGTGATATCTGACGGCAGCAAATCCGGCGTGAACTGAATGCGGTTAAATTTGGCCGTGATACATTCCGACAAGGTTTTAATGGCTTTGGTCTTGGCCAAGCCCGGTGCACCTTCGACCAGGGCATGACCGTCTGCCAAAAGCGTTATCAGCAGCTTTTTGACCAAGTCTTCCTGACCTAAAATTTTGCTTTCCAAATATTTCTGCAGTGCTAAAATTTTGTTCCTTGTTTCTGACATTTTTTCCTCTTATTTTTCACAAGCCGCACGATTTAAAAAGTTGTGATATTCTTCCAAAACAGCTCTTTTCATGGTCTCGTTTTGCAAGAAGTCATATAACTCTATGGAGCGTTTATAATGTGCTTTGGCCAGATCATAGTCTCCTTGTTCGCGGTTATA
>CALXWB010000054.1 GCA_944392225.1 uncultured Alphaproteobacteria bacterium
GTTTATCCAAAAATGATTGTGCCTTTGTTCGTGGGCAGAGAAAAGTCCATCAATGCGTTGCAAAGCGTGGCTGATGAAGACGGAAATATCATTTTGCTCACCCAAAAAGATGCCTCAACCGAAGATCCTCAAGCTGATGATGTCTACCATATCGGAACATTGGGTGCTATTGTGCAAATGCTTCGCCTGCCTGACGGAACGGTCAAGGTTTTAATCGAGGGTATGGAACGCGTTAAAATTGCCAAGTTTTGCAAAAATAAAGATTATATGCTGGCTGAGGCTGAAATTTTGCCTGAAGAAACGACAGAAGATAATTTGCAACTTGAGGCTTTGGTCAGGGCCGTGTTGTCTCAGTTTGAAGAATATGTCAAACTCTCTAAAAAAACACCGCCCGAAGTCTTGGTTTCCGTTAACCAGCTCAATGATTATGCCAAAATGGCAGACACCATTGCCACACATCTTTCTTTGAAAATTGCCGATAAACAAGCGTTGTTGGAAGGAAAAACTCTGGCCGAGCGCTTTGAAAAAATTTTGGAGTTTATGAACTCTGAACTCACCGTTTTGGAAGTGGAAAACAAAATCAAAACGCGCGTTAAAAAACAAATGGAAAAAAGCCAGAAAGAATATTATTTGAATGAGCAGATGAAAGCCATTCAAAAAGAGCTCGGCGACGGCGAAGAAGACGGTGAAATCAGCGAATATTTGAAAAAAATCGATAAGGTGAAACTTTCAAAAGAAGCCAAAGATAAGGCTCTTTCCGAGGTGAAAAAGCTCAAAAATATGAGCTCTATGTCCAGCGAGGCCACGGTTGTGCGCAACTATCTGGACTGGCTTTTGGATATTCCTTGGAAAAAACGCTCTAAAATTAACAAAGATTTGAAAAAAGCCATGGATATCTTGGAAAAAGATCACTATGGCTTGGAAAAAGTTAAAGAAAGAATTATTGAATATTTGGCAGTTTTGGCTCGTGCCGAAAAGGTCAAAGGCCCGATTTTGTGCTTGGTCGGTCCTCCGGGTGTTGGTAAAACCTCGCTCGGCAGATCTATTGCCAAAGCCACGGGCAGAAATTTTGTGCGTGCATCTTTGGGCGGTATGCGCGATGAGGCTGAAATCAGAGGCCACAGACGCACATATATTGGCTCAATGCCCGGCAAAATTATCAAAGGCATGAAAAAGGCCGGAACATCTAACCCATTGTTCTTGCTTGATGAAATTGATAAGCTCGGTAATGATTATCGCGGCGATCCGGCTTCTGCCTTGTTGGAGGTTTTGGACCCCGAGCAGAACTGCGCTTTCAACGACCATTATTTGGAAGTGGATTATGATTTGTCCGACGTGATGTTTGTGACAACCGCAAACTCTTTGGATATGCCGCGTCCGCTTCTGGACAGAATGGAAATTATCCGCTTGTCAGGTTATACCGAAGATGAAAAAATTGAGATTGCCAAACGCCATCTCTTGCCCAAAATCTTTAAGGAAAATGCCATCAAAACGAGTGAACTTTCCATCTCTGAAGATGCCGTGCGTGATATCATCAGATATTATACGCGTGAGGCCGGCGTGCGCAGCCTGGAAAGAGAAATTTCCAATATTGCCCGCAAGGCCGTGAAAGAGATTTTGCTTTCTTCCGGCAAGACCAAAAAGGTTGAGGTGACGGCTAAAAACTTGGAAAAATATTTAGGCGTTATCAAATATAGATACGGCGAGGCCGAAAACACGGACCATATCGGCGTGACCACAGGTCTGGCCTGGACTGAAGTTGGCGGTGATATCCTCTTTATTGAAGCCGTGGATATGCCCGGTAAAGGCAAAGTGACCGAAACCGGCAAACTCGGCGATGTGATGAAGGAATCCATCGAAACGGCTTATTCGGTTGTGCGTTCTCACTCCAAAGATTTGGGCATTGACCCGGAAATCTTTGAAAAAACCGATTTGCACATCCACGTGCCGGAAGGGGCCACACCAAAAGACGGTCCTTCTGCCGGTATTGCCATGTATACAACCATGGTTTCTGTCTTTACCAAACGTCCCGTTAGAAAAGACGTGGCCATGACCGGCGAAATCACATTGCAGGGTAGGGTATTGCCCATCGGCGGGCTGAAAGAAAAACTGCTTGCAGCCTTGCGCGGCGGAATCAAAACCGTGATTATTCCCAAAGATAATGAAAAAGATTTGGCCGAGATTCCCGATAATGTGAAAAAAGAGATGAAAATTGTTCCTGTTTCCGAAGTTTCCGAGGTTTTGAAAATTGCCTTAAACCCCAAAGAAACTAAAGAAAAAAACAAGAAAAAGAAATAATCATTCCATGATTTGAAAAAAAGCTCCGAAGAATCGGAGCTTTTTTGATGTCTATAATAAATGTTGATTTTCCAAATATTCAAATAGTTCATCTGCCATGATTTGATGCCCGGCTGCATTGGGGTGTGTGGCGTCTTGATATAGATTTTCCAAATCACGTTTTTTCCAATTTTCATAACGGGCAAAAAAGTGAACATTTCTCTTGATGCAGATTTCTTTTATAATTTCGTTATATCTCTCAACATCGGTATTATAACGAATCAATGTTGCTTGCTTTGTATATCTTTTCTCAATAACCGGGGTTAGGTCTGTTACAACAATTGTTGCCGCTGTTTTGGATAAGATATCTAAAAGTTTGTTCCAATACATGATTCTGGCGCCTTCGGAAAAATCTAATTGTAAATTGCTGTCTTTTCGACGCCTTAAATCATTAATGCCTATATTGACAATTATTAAGTCAAATTGGCGTGACAATGCTTCAAAAATTGCTCTATTTGCGGCATCTGCAATATTATCACCTGATTGCGCCATGTTGTTGAAAACATATTTTCCAGGGTGGTGGCTTAATATTTTTTTGCCCAGTCGGCTAAAGAATCCCAAATCTGCTTCATCATAATAGCCATGAGCGATACTATCTCCAACCATGCCGATGTTTTTTACCATTTTTCTCTCCTTATATAATGATTATTTTCACAATATCATCATTATTATAAATGTCTATAAGAGAATCAGAATCGCGGTAACAAGAATCGCAATTTGAGATTTTTGAAAGATAAAATTTGCTTGAAAGGCGCAGAAATCTGGGGATAAGTCACATTTTTTGTGTTTTATGAACAGTTTTTGACTTTTTTTGCGCGCAAAGTGTTTATTTTGTTTGACTTCCACGAAAAATAAGTCTTAAATTTTTTGTGTAAAGCCAATGTGGCTTTGACATTTTAGTTTATAACTTATATTTAGAGGGAGTCCTCACCGTGAATAAAAATGAACTTATTTCTAGCATCGCTAATGAAACAGGCTTGACAAAAACTGATTGTTCTAAAGCTGTTGATGCTTTTATCGCTTCTGTTACCAGTGCTTTGAAATCTGGTGATGAAGTTCGCTTGGTTGGTTTCGGCACATTTGCTGTTAGCAAACGTTCTGCTACAACCGGTCGCAACCCGCGCACCGGCGCTGAAATCAAAATTCCTGCTCGCAAACAAGCAAAATTCAAAGCAGGTAAAGCTTTGCAAGACTCTGTAAACTAATATAAGCAAAATGGTCGCTTTTGCGGCCATTTTCCTTTATAGTTTCTTGTTTTATAAGGTCTCTTTTTTTAAGAGGCCTTATTTTTTTAATAAAATTTTGAGATTTTTGTTGCTAGTATAAATTTATGTTGTTTTTTTGTTTATTTTGTCAAAAATATGTGCTATATTATATATAAATATTGATGCAAAAGGAGCGGTGTCATGAAAATATTTATACGGGATATTAAAGGAGAATTAAAAACAGCAATGCGCGTTGCCATTTTGACTGTTGCCGCCATAGCCGGTAATTCTCAAACCGCTCAGGCTAAAGGCGGAATTTTAAACTTTCTCGAGACTGTATCCGAAGCAATTACAGAGCCTGTAGATGGATTAGCTGGTAAATTAAGGGAAATAAACGACGACGTAAGAAAGGTGAGACATTCGACAAGCGGCTTGGGTAATGAAATTAATAATTTTAAATTATTAACGGGACAAACAAGGCGTAATATAAGGTATATCGGAGAAGAAGTGTCAGATGTATATAATAGTGTGGCCCCGAAACAAAGTCATCGGCAAGGATTTGCCGTACCCAATGAAAACCCATCTCAAACCAGAGGACAAGAAAATGAAGAGCCAAAAAATTTTGAGATAATAAAGGCGGGATTGCATGAAAAAATGGAAAGAAATGAACAAAATTTGGCTAAATTAAACGGCAATGATGCTGCTCATCAGAAAACCGTTGGTGATAAACGAAAAAATAAAGTCAAGGAGGCTGACCATCAGGAAAACGTTGGTGATACACAAAAAAATAAAGTAAAAAGCAACCAATCTAATGAAGTTTCAGAACTATCGACTCCAGGTAGACTTAATAGATTGATGTCTCTCATGGATGGAAGAACAGAATAAAAAAATGTCTTTTTATAAAAAAAATGCTTGATTTATTTTTTTTACAAGTATATAAACTACACCTGTAAGCAAGATGGGCGCTTAGCTCAGCTGGAAGAGCATCTCGTTTACACCGAGAGGGTCGGGAGTTCGAACCTCTCAGCGCCCACCAATTCAGAGCCTTAGGATTTTATCCTGAGGCTTTTTTTGTATCCTTATTTGTTCGAACTCCCTCGGGAGTTCTTCTGGCTCCTAAGAGTTCGTTTCTCAAACTCTAACTCGCTGCGGTCACTCCATTTGTAACGTTTTTTGCCTTCGCTGTCGCTTGGCTCCAAAACTAACAAA
>CALXWB010000055.1 GCA_944392225.1 uncultured Alphaproteobacteria bacterium
TCCGAAAATATGGCTAATGCCGAATCGGTGGGTATTCGCCCCGGAGAAGAGCCTTATCAACGTCAGGTCGTGACCTTTAAAAACTATGTTGATAAGAAAACCGGCGCAGAAATGGTTAAGGTAGATAAAATTGTTAAAGATCAATCACCTTTCATCAAAAAATATGCACCTAACCATCCGGCTGCCGATGAGCAAGGCTATGTTTCCATGCCCAATGTTAATCCGCTGGTGGAAATGATGGACATGAAAGAAGCTCAACGTGCTTATGAAGCCAATTTGACAATGGTGCAAACCGCACGTGATATGAATTCAAAAGTTTTAGATGTTTTGAAATAATGAGGAGATTTGACCGTGGTTAATGATATTTCAAGTGCTCTTAATGCTTATCAAGCTGCTTTGAGTAGAATAGGGACTAAAATGCCGGCTCAGGAACCTGCGCCTGCACAAGAAACTTCGGCTTTTTCTCAGATGGTTAAATCGAGCATTGAAGAAGCACAAAATTTGGGCGAAAAAGCCGAGCAAACAACACTTGCCGCCATTCAAGACAAAGCCAGCGTGCAAGATGTGGTCTTGGCCGTTTCCAATGCTGAAGTAGCCTTGGACACGGTTGTTGCTTTCCGCGACACTGCGATAAAGGCTTATCAGTCTATATTCAACATGCAAATCTAAATTTAAAATGCGTATAATGGAAATCTAGAGCAATTATGCGTCGGCTCGAAAAATTCATGTACCTCTATGTACATTAGGATTTTTCTCGCTCCTAAAATCACTCTATCTTCCTCATTATACGCATTTTTTACATTTTCTACATTCTCCGAACTTTTATACACTCCCTCATATTTTTGCTGGTTTCTTATTATTACGCTCATAAAAAAAGAAATTTATAAAAGTTCGTATAATGGGTAACTAAAGCAACTTTGTTTTATTTTCATTCTTGCCAAATGGCTGTTTTTCTGATATGTTTTCTCTATCATAAAATTATTGTAGAGGCGATTATTCACGCGGTATTTATAGCCTCAATACTGCACTAAAAAATTTTTATATGGGAGAATTCATAGTTTTTTTGTTGAAAGCCATTGGCTATATGCTGCTGCTCATGGTTTTTGTAATCTTTCTCAACTGGCTGATCAATTGCATCGGCTGGTGGGTGATTTTGGTGATTGCAATTATCTTTATCTTGATTCTCAAACTGGGATCATAAGACATGGATTGCATTAAAAAAATTAAAATATGGGAATTTTAATAAATATCCTATATTTTGCGCTGGCCGTGTTTGCCATTGCTTTGGTAATTCAACTTGCCGGCGCCATTATTAGGTTTTTATTCACCAGGAGCGGATGCTCGTTATGGGTTATTATAGCCATATTGATTGTGATATTTTGCCCTAAAGGCACAATCTGGTGGATTATTTCCGAAGTAATATTCGGAATTGGTATTTGGGTAGGCCTGATATGGCTTATCTACCGTTGGATTACGAAAAAGTGATGATTTTACAATCATCACTTTTTTTATGGTAAAAAAAATAATTTTGCGCTATATTCGGATAAATTTTTTTTCAAAAGGCATAAATATGTTACGAATTAATAATATAAAAGTTCCGCTCTCCGTTGCATTGAAAGACTTACCGCAATATCTCAAAAAAGAATTGGCTTATGACGGTGCGTGGCTTTCTTTCAAAATCATCAAGCAAGCGATTGATGCCAGACGCAAGTCTGACGTGCATTATGTTTATGGCTTTGATATTGGTGTAAAAGATGAAGAAAGATTTTTAACGCGTTACAAAAACTTGCAAATTTCTAAAGTAGATTTGAGCGATGTTTATGCCTTGCCCAAATGTAACATTGCCCTCAGACCCGTGATTGTCGGAAGCGGGCCCGCCGGTATGCTCGCCGGGATTGCTCTTGCCGAAGCCGGTTTGAAACCTATCATTCTTGAACGTGGCCGCAAAGTTCCCGAACGCCAAAAAGATGTGCAGGCTTTTTGGCAAGGCGGCGCGCTTAACCCTGAATCAAATGTTCAATTTGGGGAAGGCGGTGCCGGAACTTTTTCTGACGGTAAGTTGATGAGCGGTATCAAAAAAGACAAATATACCGCCAAAGTGTTGCAAGAATTGGTTTCTGCCGGGGCGCCGGAAGATATTCTTTATCTTGCCAAACCTCATGTCGGCACGGATATTTTGGCAAAAGTGGTGCAAAATATTCGTTACAAAATTGAGGATTTGGGCGGCGAATATCGCTTTGAACACAAACTTGAAGATATTATCTCTCAAAACCAAAAAATTGTTGCTATCAAAGTGCGCAATGAACAAGGACAACTTTATGAGCTTGCCACCAATCATCTGATTTTGGCCATTGGTCACAGTGCCAGAGACACTTTTGAAATGCTATATCGCATTGGCCTTGTGATTGAGCCCAAACCCTTTGCCGTTGGTGCACGCATAGAACATAAACAAAGTTTGATAAATGCTTCTCAATATGGCAAATTTGCCTCTTCTCTCGGGGCGGCCGATTATAAAATGGCTTATCATGCACCAAACGGACGCTCGGCTTTTACCTTTTGTATGTGTCCGGGCGGCGAGGTGATTGCCGCGGCTTCGGAGAAAAATCGGGTGGTGACCAACGGTATGAGCGAACATGCACGCAATAAAGAAAATGCAAATGCAGCTCTCCTTGTCGGCGTCACACCGCAAGATTTTGGCGGCACACACCCACTGCAGGGTATGTATTGGCAGCGTGAACTCGAGGAAAAAGCTTTTGTTGCCGGCGGGCGCAATTATCATGCGCCGGCGCAACTTGTCGGCGACTTCTTAAAAAATAAAGATTCTAACCACTTGGGCGATGTCAAGCCCAGCTATACGCCCGGGGTTACCTTATGCAATTTGGCTTCCGTTTTGTCTCCCTACATCCTTGAAACCATGCGGATGGCCATTTTGGATATGGATAATAAACTTCATGGCTTTGCAACGCCCGATGCCGTGTTGACCGGCGTGGAAAGCAGAAGTTCTTCTCCCATCCGCATTTTTCGTGATGAAACCTTGCAAAGCTCTATCAAAGGCTTGTATCCCTGCGGCGAGGGCGCGGGTTATGCCGGCGGAATTATGTCTGCCGCGGTTGACGGCCTAAAATGTGCTGAAAAACTGGTGGAAATGTTGGCTTAAATCGTGGTAAATCATTTTTCCTTTGTTATAGTGAATTATCTTAAATTTTGCAGAAAGGATAAATGATGAAAATTGCCATTATCGGAACGGGATATGTCGGGCTACCAACCGGTGTCGGCCTTGCCGAGCTTGGAAACGAGGTCGTTTGTGTGGATAAATCAGAAGATAAAATAAACGCCTTAAACTCCGGAAAACTCACAATTTATGAAGATGGCTTGGCTGAGCTCTTTGCCAAAAATGTTCAAAACGGGCGTATCAAATTTACCACGCAAATGAAAGATGCCGTGCCGCAAGCCGATGTGGTGATGATTGCCGTCGGGACACCGCCGCATCCTTTTACCAAAGAAGCCGATATGCAATATATTCATGCGGCAGCTTATGAATTGGCCGAATATTTGAGCGGTTATACCGTGGTGGCAACCAAATCTACCGTCCCGGTCGGAACCGGCGATGATGTTGAAGCAATTATTGCAAAAACAAACCCAACGGCCGATTTTGACGTGATTTCTTTGCCGGAGTTTTTGCGTGAGGGCTTTGCCATTCATGACTTTTTTAACCCGGACCGTATTGTTATCGGCACAAACAGCGATAAAGCGCGCAATGTGATGAAAAAACTTTATCAACCTTTTGAAAACAAAACAAAATTTCTTTTTGTTAAACGCCGCTCTTCTGAAACCATTAAATATGCTTCCAATGCCTTTTTGGCCATGAAAATTCACTATATCAACGAGATGGCCAATTTTTGCGAAAAATCCGGCGCCGACATCAGAGAAGTGGCGCAAGGTATGGGGCTTGATTCTCGTATAGGCAACAAGTTTTTGAATCCCGGTCCGGGCTACGGCGGTTCTTGCTTTCCCAAAGACACCAATGCCATGGCGCAAATGGCCAAAAAATATGGTGTGCACCTTAATCTGATTGAAACGACCATTGCCAAAAATGATCAACGCAAAGCAGAAATGGCTGAGCGCATATTATCTCATCTTTCTGATAGAAAAAACGGGCGTGTGGCTGTTTTGGGTTTGGCTTTCAAGGGCGGCACGGATGATTGCAGAGAATCTCCGGCCATGGATATTGTGCGCGATATGCTTAAAGTCAACCGCAATATTTGTGTTTATGACCCTAAAGCACTTGAAAATGCACGCAAGCTTCTCATTGAAAATGTGGATTATGCTTCAAATCCTTATGAAGCTTGCAAAGATGCGGAAGTGATTGCCGTTTTAACTGAATGGGAAGATTTTAAAAATTTGGATTTTGTTAAACTCAAACGTGAAGTCTTGAACCCTTGTATTGTGGATTTGCGCAATATTATCAATCAAAAACAAGCTGAAGAAAACGGCTTTGAATATTATTGTATCGGTCAAATTGCTCAAAATTAAAGGAGAAAATTATGGAAGAAAAAAAGACATGTTCCTGCGGCCCGGATTGCACTTGCGGCTGCAATGAAGGCAAACCTTGCACTTGCGGCGGTTCTTGCCAATGCGGAAAAAAATGCAAATGCAAAAGCCTTTCGCGAATGATTTCAGCTTTGTTTATCGGGGCAGGCTTATGTGCCGGTGGTTTTTTTCCGGGATATTATTACTATCAATCTCA
>CALXWB010000056.1 GCA_944392225.1 uncultured Alphaproteobacteria bacterium
ATGCTCCGGCGTTTTATACCGCAAGAGGCGTAGTTTTGTTATTGAGCAAGCAAAGTGTGAGCTTTGCGCGGCGAAATCTACAAAACAAGTGACCGACGCGCAGTTAATAAGCGAAAGCGCATTTACTAAGCTAGAGCCGGAGCCATAAAAAAAATCCCTTCCTTGTGAAGGGATTTTTTTTATGGCTTTTGTTGTCTGATAAGAGCGGCGACCGCGGAAGCCTGTTTGATGATACAATAAACGTGCTGCGTTTGCGCTTTAGTTATTCGATAAGAGCAATAGTGAAATTTGCACATATATAAAAAAGGAAAAGGTCCGGATTATTCCTCCGAACCTTTAAATTCCTTTATGGTGTCCTTCACCAGACTTCCAAAGAAGCCAATGAAGGACAAAGACATCGCCACGATAAAAAATATGTGGCTTATCTCTGAGGCTGTCTCCGACAGGGCGTTAAAGCCTGTAGCGGAGATCATCAATAGCCCAAACATCTTCAGAGAGAAGATGAGGACTTTTTCATTTCTGCTCTGGAGCAGGAAGAAGGCAATCGCCATCACTGCCCAGAAAAAAAGAAATTTTACACTCAGTGTCAGCGTGAGTGGTGCTGACACTAAATATAACAGCACACCCAGTGCCGTTATATTCAAATAAATTTGTTTCATATAATTATAATATTTAACATCTATCAATATACCACATTTCGTCCAATGCGTCAATAATGAATTTTCAGGGCTCAAAAACACAACTTCGTCAAAATTTTCTTGCCAAAGTCAGAGATAATGTTTAACTTGTGCGATAAGGAGAAAATAATGAAAAGATTTAATCGCCGAATTGAAGATTTCACTTGCGAACACTGTGGCACAAAAGTCCATGGCAACGGTTATACCAACCATTGTCCAAACTGTCTCTGGAGCAAACATGTAGATATCAACCCAGGCGACCGAGCTGCCGATTGTGGCGGCTTGATGGAGCCTATTGCGGTTGAACTCAAAAACGGCGAATATATCCTCACTCAAAAATGCCTCAAATGCGGACACATCCGCCGCAACAAAGTTTGCGAAGGTGACAACTTTGAGGCTGTCATCGCGCTCTCAAAATCCATGATAAACAAACTATAAACTTTTACTCTGCAAATAAGTATCAACATAACTTTGCACAAATTGTGCTTGCTCCTTATTTGGGCAATATTCCTGCAAATAAGCATATAAATTATCAAACAACTTATGACGAATAATAAAATCATAAGACGGTTGATAATAAATTTCAAAAACAAAACACAAAATTTGAATCAGTCGATCAGAAAAAGAACGCGCCTCCCCGTGCACAACCAATTCTTTATTTTGCAAATGCTGCCACACGGCATCGGAAATCGGCGCATATTTTTCTTCTTCAGACAAACATTCAAAAAACAAATCTTTGAAAATCCGCCCATCATGCTTTATCAGATAAAGATTGGCAATTTTGTCAGCATCTTTAACCAGGCCGTAAAGCTCACGGGTTTCTTGCTTATCTTTGCCTTCGGACATTTGTTGAAACTCGGCGTCATTATCCAGAGCATCAGCCAACTCCCCGTGCCTTTTGACAGGAAGCAACAATCTCAAATCACCATACCCCAAATCTTTAAGCATATCATAACTGAAATGCCCATGATTATAGTGTTGCGAAGGATTTTTTGAGAGTAAATAAATTTCCTTAAAACGCCCGATATCATGAAACAAGCAAACAAGCTTACCAAGGCGGAAAAATTCTTCATTTTTACCTTGAAAACTTTTTTCATTTTTCAAAAGCAAATTGCCGGCACCTACCACCTGCATGGAATGTTTGATTTTTTCGTTTGCAAAAGCCTCAAAAAAAGGTTTTCCCTTCACCTTTTGCAAACAATCGTCAAATGCGTCATAAAGCTGTTTTTGTTCTTGAGATATATCAATTTGAGACAGTTTCATAGTAAGACAAAAGCCGCAATTGCTTGCGGCTTTTTCCTCTTCATTTGTGTTAAGCCGACTTTTTATCTTCATCGGATTTTTTATTTTCGGCAGATTTTTTTCCCTCTTTGCGATAAACAAATTTGGGAGCTTTTTTGTCATCAATCACTTTTTCATCAATAATGATTTCCTCAACATTTTTCTTATCAGGAATATCATACATCAACTCGAGCAAATTTTCTTCCATAATGGCACGCAAACCACGCGCCCCGGTTTTGCGTTCAATGGCTTTTTTGGCAATGGCCTTAAGAGCCCCTTTGGTGAATGTGAGCTTAACATCTTCCATTTTGAACAAAGTTTCATATTGACGAACCAAAGCATTTTTAGGTTCAGTCAAAACTTTTACCAAAGCCTCTTCATCCAAATCTTCCAAAGTGGCAATAACCGGCAAACGGCCGACAAATTCGGGAATCAAACCAAATTTGAGCAAATCTTCCGGCTCAACATTTTGCAAAATTTCACCGACGCGTCTTTCATCGGGACCCCTGACTTCCGCTCCGAAACCGATGGAAGATTCTTTGCCGCGGCGGCTAACGATTTTTTCCAAGCCGGAAAAAGCACCCCCGCAAATAAACAAAATATTGGTGGTATCCACATGCAAAAACTCTTGCTGCGGATGCTTACGCCCGCCCTGCGGCGGCACATTGGCAACCGTTCCCTCAATGATTTTGAGAAGAGCTTGTTGCACGCCCTCGCCTGACACATCGCGCGTGATAGACGGACTATCGGTTTTGCGGGCGATTTTATCAATCTCATCAATGTAAATAATACCGCGTTGAGCCTTTTCAATGTCATAATTGGCGGCCTGCACCAGCTTCAAGATAATATTTTCCACATCTTCGCCAACATAACCGGCCTCGGTCAAGGTTGTGGCATCGGCAATGGCAAAAGGCACATCCAAAATTTTGGCCAAAGTTTGCGCGAGCAAGGTTTTGCCGCAGCCGGTTGAACCGATGAGTATGACGTTAGATTTTGAAATATCAACATCGCTGTTTTTGGCATCCATACTGTTCAAACGTTTATAATGGTTATAAACGGCCACGGAAAGCACCTTTTTGGCTTTATCTTGTCCAATAACATATTGGTCCAAAAACTCTTTGATTTTGGAAGGTGTGGGCAAATTTTCAGCATCAATTTTGCCTTCACGTTTGGCTTCTTCGGCCATTTCATCAGCCACGATATTGATACAAACTTCAATACACTCGTCACAAATATACACACCGCGTCCGGCAACAAGTTTTTTCACCTCTGATTGGCTTTTGCCGCAGAAGGAACAATGCAATTCGCCGTTATCTTTATCTTCACTCATTTTTCATCATCCTATTTTGCAACAATTTCGTTTCGGTTGGCCACAATCTGGTCAATCAGGCCAAATTTCAGTGCATCTTCAGGCGTCATAAAATTATCTCTTTCCATGGCTTTTTCCACGACGGAAAGTTTTTGCCCCGTATGATGAGAATATAATTTATTCATGCGTTTTTTCAACTCAACCAAATTGCGTGCATGAATTTCAATATCTGTCACCTGCCCTTTGAAGCCGGAGCTTGGTTGGTGAATCATAATCATGGAGTTTGGCAAAGAGAAGCGTTTGCCTTTTGTACCGGCAGCCAGCAGGAAAGAACCCATGGAGCAAGCCTGACCGATGCAAACCGTGTTCACATCGCAAGAGATATATTGCATGGTATCATACATGGCCATGCCGGAAGTCACCGAACCGCCGGGAGAATTGATATACATAAAGATATCTTTCTTGGGGTTTTCCGATTCCAAAAACAAAAGCTGAGCACAAACCAAAGAAGCCATATCATCATTGACCTCTCCGTTCAGAAAGATAATTCTTTCTTTTAAAAGTCTTGAAAAAATATCAAAAGAGCGTTCGCCTTTAGATGTTTGCTCAATGACCATAGGCACCAAGCTACCGTCCGTAATTTTTTCCATCATTTCACTTTCCTCAAAGCAATAAATTCGATTTTTGAAAAGATTATAACAATTTCATCAACAAAAAGTAAACAAAGAGAAAAAAATTCAATAAAAAAAGCCCGATTTTCATCAGGCTTTTTTTTAATTAAAGTTTAGAAAAAGAACTAAGAAGCTTTTTGGGTTGTTTTCTTAGCTTTTGTTTCTGTTTCTTCTTTTTTAGCCTTGGCAGCGGTTTTCTTAGCCGGTTTGGAAGCTTCATCAAATTTATACAAATCTTCTACGGAAACGGTTTTCTCGCTGACTTTGGCTTGAGAAATGATATGGTCAACAATTTTTTCTTCAAAAATCGGTGCTTTCAAATTCTCAACAGCTTGTTTGTTTTTAACATAGAAGTCAAAAACAGCTTTTTCTTGTCCCGGATATCTGCGCGCTTCGGCCATAATGGCTTTATTAATATCATCAGCAGAAATGGTAATTTTTGCGTTTTGACCGATTTCAGACAAGAGCAATCCGAGTTTAACTCTGCGAACGGCAATGTCTTTATATTCTTTCAAAAGCTCATCTTCAGATTTTGCTTTTTCTTCTTCATCAAGCTGATTGTATTTTTTAGCTTGTTCATATTGGTTAACAATGGCTTTATATTCAGCATCAACCAAAGATTGCGGAACATCAAAGACATAGTTCTTGTCCAAAATATCCAAGAGTTGTCTTTTGAGTTTCATTTTGGAAGCTGCTTCATAATCGCTCTTAATGCGGTTTGCAATGGTTTCTTTGAGTTTATCTAAGCTTTCTTCACCCATAGATTTTGCAAATTCATCATTGATTTGAACTTC
>CALXWB010000057.1 GCA_944392225.1 uncultured Alphaproteobacteria bacterium
AGCTTTTTGGCTTTTATCAATGAAGCCGCAATTCCGATAAACAGAATTGAGAATGTCACACAAAGTGAATGCCATGGCTGGATATTAACCCCCATATAAGGCAAGAAAATCTTCAACCCGATATAGATAAGAATAATCGACAAAGCCTGCTTCAAATATACAAACTTATGCACGGCAGCCTCAAGCAAGAAATACAAAGCGCGCAAACCCAAAATAGCAAAGATATTGCTGGTATAGACAATAAACACATCTTGGGTGATGAGGAAGATAGCGGGAATACTATCAAGCGCAAAAATCACATCCATGGTTTCAATAATCAAAAGAGCAAAGAACAAAGGGGTGATATAGTGTTTGCCATTTTCTTTAACAAAGAAGTGCTCGCCTCTGATTTCGTGTGTCACATGAAAAATTTTGGAAAGCACGGCATAAAGTTTTGTATCTTTAAGCTCTTTTTTAATTTCCTTGTCCGGCAAAACCATCTTGGCGCCGGTATAAACCAAGAAAGCAGAAAAGATATACAAAATCCAGTGGAAGTTAGAGATAAGCGCTTCTCCCAAAAAGATGAGAATGGCACGCATGATAAGTGCACCGAGGATACCCCAGAACAACACGCGGTGTTGATACATACGCGGCACCCCAAGAGATGTAAAGATGATAGACATGATAAAGATATTATCCAAAGACAAACTTTTCTCAACCAAGAAGCCGGTAAAGAAGAGCATACCTTTATCAACGCCCTCTTCATACATCACAAACACACCAAACAAGAGTGCTGCTAAAATATAAATAATGCACAAAACAAGCGTATGCATAAAGTTTGGGACTTCATTTTTGCGGTTAAAGAACAACAAATCCCATAACAAAAGAACAATAACGGCAATACCAAAAATCACCCATAACCATGATTCCGGCAAAACCGCATGATGTGTAAACAAATATTGTAGTTTTTCCATTATTTTTTCCTATATTATTTTTGTTGACATTGGGCAAAAATATCCAACTTCGGATCATAGACAGAAGTTTGGACTCCCATCAGTCCGAGAAATGAATGGAACAAGTTGTCATGAGAATATTCTTCATTGAGCTTGTTTTGCAAACATTTTCGGTCAAGTTTAAAAGTTTTGGCAAAGTTTTCATCAAACCACACCAGCATCGGCACATGAATCTGTTCATCCGGCGCTACCATATAAGGTGCCGCATGCAGATAAATATTGTTTTCTCCCAAAGATTCTCCATGGTCAGAAACATAAAGCATAAAGACATTATATTTATCTTGAAGATTTTTGAGCTGGTTAATTAAATCGGCCAAATTTTGGCTGGTATAATAAATGGTGTTATCATAAACATTAACAATCTCTTCACGAGAACATTTATCCAAGCGCTCGGTAGCACAATTAGGCTTGAACATTTCAGCTGATTTGGGATAGCGTTTATAATATGTCGGTCCATGGCTGCCCAATTGGTGCAAAACCACAAACATATTCTCATTTTCTTGCTGCAAACGTTCAGACAAACCTTGGTTCAAAATATCATCAAAGCAAGTATCTTTGTTGCAAAGCATTTGCGTTTCCACGCGAGCACAAATTCCTTTGCAGCCGGTTACATTGCCGCGCCATAAAACCTTATATCCGGCGCGTTGAGCCACATCGAGCAAATTTTCCGTATAAGAAGATTCGGATTTATCAAATTTTTTCCGATTATCGGCAGAAAAAATACATGGCAAAGAAATGGCTGTGGAGGTTCCGCAAGAATAAACTTTCTGATAGCTTAGCAAATCTTGAGCAAATGGCTCAAGCGGCGCATTTGTTTTTCTGTTATATCCGTTCAAAGAAAAATTAGCCGCACGGGCGGTTTCTCCAACCACAAAAACAAACAAATTTTTCTTACCGTTGTTTTGCCAATATGGGACAAGACGTGCATCTTCACCCACTTTGACCAACTCTTTGGGGCGCGAGCGCAACATCTTTTTGGAAAGAGAAATAACCGCGCTCACATAGTTTGCCGGCACAAGAAGATATTTTATTGGTTTATTATTGCGCAAAAACTGTGCCGTTTCTTTATAGCCGGCACCGATAATGGTTGCGGAAACAAGCACTACCGTAAGCATTATCAAGAGTTTTTGCAAAATCTCTTTTTTAAAGCCCGAATATATAATCTCTGTTTTTATGATGAGATATGACGGCAAAATGCCTAAGAGTAAAAACATCAATATCATGTCAAAAGAGAGCAAGCCTCTCACCTCTTGAGCATCTGTTTCCAAAACGTTCATCAGCATCACTTTATCAAAAGCCACGTGATAAACATACATAAAATAAAACACGGCGGCATTGAGGAGTGTAAACAAAATGGCCACGGGTTTTGTTGTTTTTTTCCAAAACAACAAAGCGCAAGCCAGGTTCAGCAAAAGGAAAAGCACCAGCGTGAGCATGGAGACGAAAAGAGCGCTGGGATATATACTCCATAGTTTTTCAAAAAAGATTTTGTTATACAGAAAAAGGGAAACCAAAGAAAAAATGGCACCGAACTGATAAGTTTTGAGTTTCCAAAAATATTTTTTTCTCAAAAACGCGGATAAGTTTGAAAAAAAGTGCATTATAAAATCCTTAACAAATTTATCTTCATCCACACCATACAAGATATGTATATTGTTTAATATTAAAACTTGCAATTTATACACTATCTTTACTATTTTCGGTTAGTGTAGAATAAATATAAAAGTAAACTTAAGGAAAACTTAAAATGGGAAAAGCAATTTGTTTGCACAACGCCACTGTTTTGACTGGCTTTTCAACCATGAAAAACTGCGCGGTTTATATTAAAGATAAAAAAATCGTAGATGTTTTCAGTGAAAAAAGATTCATGCAAAAACATTTTTCATCCAACGTTCAAATCATCAACATCAAAGGTTCATATATCGCCCCTGGCTTGATAGACACGCACATTCACGGCATTGGTGGTTTTGGCACGGATGACGGCAGTGCCGATTCGATATTGAAAATGTCTGAAATATTGCCAAAATACGGCGTCACCTCGTTTATCCCAACGCTTTATGCCGCCAAAGAAGAAGATATGATAAAAAATATCAAAGCCGTGGTTAAAGCCATGGGCAAAGAAAAAGGTGCTCATATATTGGGCATGCACTTGGAAGGTCCTTTCATCTCCAAAGAGCGTTTAGGCGTGCAAACAGAAGATGCTGTCAGCCCGGTCAGCATTGAGTTAATGGAAAAATTTTATAAAGCAGCCAAAGGCAAAATCATCAACATGACGGTTGCCCCCGAATTAAAAGACATGAGAGAGCTTGCTTTGTGGTGCATTGGTAAAGGTATTATCTTACAAGCCGGACACACCAACGCCACCTATGCCCAAATGGTTGAAGGCATGCAAGCCAGAATCATGCACACCACCCATTTGTTCAATGCCATGAGCCGCATGCACCATAGAGATCCGGGAGCAGTTGGCGCCGTGTTCATTCACCCGGAGCTTTCTTGCGAGTTTATTGCTGATGGGATTCATATTGATTCCAACTTAATAAAACTGTTGTTTCAATTTAAACCGTTGGATAAACTGGTTTTGATAACAGATTCTTTGAAACCGACCAAACAGCATGCCAAAGTGCTCTATGCCAACAACGAAGAGGTTTATTTGGACAAGTGCTTTTATAGAAAATCAGACAATGTCATTGCCGGCTCTGCCATGACCATGATAGAAAGCGTCAAAAACTTGGTTGATTGGGGCTTGTCCATGGAACAAGCCATCCATGTGGCGGCGCCGAGCCCGGCAGAAATCTTAAAAATCAACAATAAGGGCTATGTAGCCCCTGGCTTTGATGCCGATTTAATCATTTTTAACGAAGACTTTAGTAAAGTAAGTGCCATCATCAACGGAGAACTATATAAAGGAGAGAAAAAATGCGCGTAATCATCAAAAAAAACTATGACGAATGTGCCAAATGGGTTGCCAACTATGTAGCAGATAAAATCAAGCGTTTTCGCCCCACCGCAAATAAGCCGTTTGTATTGGGCTTGCCTACCGGCTCCACACCGTTGGGCGTTTATAAAGAGCTGATAGAAATGTTCAAAAAAGGCAAAGTCTCATTTGCCAATGTGGTTACATTCAACATGGATGAATATATCGGGCTTGATGCTAAACATCCGCAAAGCTACCACCGTTTTATGTGGGACAATTTTTTCTCTCACATAGATATCAAAAAGGCCAACGTCCATATTTTGGACGGCATGACCAAAAACTATGCCAAAGAATGTCAAGATTATGAAGATGCCATCAAAAGCTATGGCAAGATTCACTTGTTTTTGGGCGGTGTCGGTTCTGATGGACACATTGCCTTCAATGAGCCGGGGTCATCTTTAAGCTCCCGCACCCGTATCAAAACTTTAACACAAGAAACCATGCAAGCCAATTCACGCTTTTTTGACAATGACATCAACAAAGTCCCCGGCACGGCTTTAACCGTTGGTATCGGCACCATCATGGATGCTGAAGAAGTGATGATTATGGTCACCGGCGCCAACAAAGCCAGAGCCCTGCACCACGCCATTGAAGGCAGCATCAACCACATGTGGCCGGTCAGCATTTTGCAAATGCACCAACATGGTTTCATTGTTTGCGATGAAGATGCCACCAAAGAATTAAAAGCCGATACGGTAAAATATTTTAAGGAAATTGAAAGTGCAAAGATGAGAAAATAAACTTCTCATGCAAGAAAAAAGCCTC
>CALXWB010000058.1 GCA_944392225.1 uncultured Alphaproteobacteria bacterium
CTCTTTGTCATCCTCACCGCTGTAAGCTTTACTGAACCACGCGTCTAACGCGTGGTTTTCTAGATACAACAAAAAAGGCTTGTAGATTTTACAAGCCTTTTCTAACTAAAATTTAGTTTGGAAAAATTTTCTAATTATTTTTGCTATCTTTTTTTAACCAATCTGTTTTATACTTATGAAAAATTGAATATTTTAAGGAGATTAAAAGATGAAAGTCGGAATTATCGGCGCCGGATTTGTCGGCAGCACCACCGCTTATACGCTTGTATTGAAAGCTCTTGCCAATGAGATTGTGCTTGTGGATTTGAACGAGGTCAAGGCCGAGGCCGAAGCCTTGGATGTGTTGCACGCCGCCGCCCTCACCAGCCCTTGTAAGGTTTATTTCGGAGCTTATGAAAACTTGCAAGATGCCGATATTGTGGTCATCACGGTTGATGCGCAAAAATCTTTGAACGGTGACAGATTGGAGCTTCTTGACAGCAACCGCGCCATTATGAAAAAAATTGTGCCGGATATTGTGAAATATGCGCCAAACTCTATCATTGTCATTGCCACAAACCCGGTTGATGTCATCACCAAAACCGTGGTTGAATATTCTCAGTTTCCTAAAGAACGGGTTATCGGCTCCGGCACGGTTTTGGACACGGCACGTTTCCGCGCCATTTTGGCCGAAGAGCTCAATGTTGCCCCTCACTCCATCCATGCTTATGTGATGGGCGAGCATGGTAACTCATCTTTGGCTTCTTGGTCAACGGCAACGGTCGGCGGCGAAAAAATCCTTGCCTATGCCAAAAGAATCGGCAAACCTATTTCTGAAGAGCGCCAAAAAGAAATCTCGGCCGAAGTGATTGATGCCGGTTTCAAAATCTATCGCGGCAAAAAAGCCACTTATTACGGCATTGCCGCCTCGCTCACCAAAATCATTGAGGCTATTGTTAAAAACCAAAAGGCTGATTTAACCGTTTCTACCCTGCAAGAAGATGTTTACGGCGTGAAGAATATTTGCTTATCACTGCCCACCATTATCGACCGTCAGGGCGCGCATCAATCCCTTTTGCCCGATTTGTCAAACGAGGAGGCCTGGGCTTTGAAAAACAGCGCTATGGTTATGGAAAAATATTCTAAAATCTAAACTTGGGAGAAAAAATATGGTCAAAATTGCCCCGAGCTTATTATCTGCAAATTTTGCAAATTTGGAAGCTGAGATTAAAGCCTTGGAAAAAGCCAAAGCCGATATGCTCCATTTGGATGTGATGGACGGCAACTTTGTGCCCAACCTGACCTTTGGACCGGTGGTTATCAAAAGTATTCGGCCTATCACCAAACTTTGTTTTGATGCACATTTGATGGTGCAAAACCCGCAAAAAATGATTCCCTGGTTTGCCGATGCCGGCGCCAACATCATCACCGTGCATGCCGAAGCCTGCACTCATCTTGACAAGGCTCTGGACACCATCCACCAATATGGCTGCAAGGCCGGCGTTTCTCTCAACCCCTCAACTTCTGAAGAAACAATCAAATATGTTTTGGACAAGCTTGACCAAGTTTTGATAATGAGCGTCAATCCCGGGTTTGGCGGTCAGAGCTTTATTGAAAGCCAGCTTGAAAAAATTGCCAAAGTTAAGGAAATGATCGGCGGCAGAAAAATTGAAATTGAGGTCGATGGCGGCATCAACCCCATGACCGCCGCCCAATGTATTGCCGCCGGGGCTGATATTTTGGTGGCCGGAACTTCGGTTTTTGCCGGCGGGAATTATCAAAAAAATATCAACAACTTAAGGTAATTTTAACTTTAGTCGACTTAAGCTTTTGATATATGTTTTTTATGGATAAGGAGCGGTTTGATGAAACATAAAGTTATGCTCGTGGAAGATGAAGAGGCTTTGGCTCTCTTGCTTAAATATAACCTGGAAAAAGAAGGCTATGATGTGCTCTGGGTGGCCAAAGGCTCAAAAGCACTCCCCGAAATTGAGAAAAATTTGCCCTCCGTTATCATCTTGGATTGGATGTTGCCCGAAATCTCCGGCGTGGAAATTTGCAAAATGATCCGCAATAATCCCGATATCAAAACAACACCCGTTATCATGCTCACCGCAAAAGGCGAAGAAGAAGACAAAATCAAAGGCCTTTCCGCCGGCGCTGATGATTATGTGACCAAACCTTTTTCCATCCCCGAGCTGATGGCAAGGGTTAAAACGCAACTCCGCCGCGCTCCTGAACCCAAAGATGAAAAAGATATTGTTTTTGAAGATATCCGCATGGATTTGGTGGAGAAAAAAGTCTATCGCGGCGAAAATTATATTCACCTCGGGCCAACCGAGTTTCGCTTGCTCAAAATGTTGATGGAAACGCCGGGAAAAGTTTTTTCTCGCGAATATCTTTTGAAAAACGTTTGGGGCGACAATATTTATGTGGAATCACGCACCGTGGATGTGCATATCCGCCGTTTGCGCAAGTCTTTGAACGAGTTTGGCCCGGATTATATCCGCACCGTGCGCGCCACGGGCTATGCCCTTGATAAAAACCCTGTTGCTGAAAACGAATAAGCCTTTTTTGCAAGCTGAGGTCTGTTTGATCCCATCAATTGACGGCCTCCCTGACGGTGCATTGAGTTCGCGTTGTTCTTTATGTTCTTGGCGTGGCGAAAGTACCTAAAATAGGCGGAGGACGGCCTGGCTTGATTGTGATGCCAGTGAGAGGGAATTAATTGCCAGTTGTTGGCGGGTTTGGAGAGAGAGCATATTAGCGCTTTCTTCATTCATATCGGCCAATGTTAATTTATCCGCACCTTCTTGCAATACATTAATCAGACTATCGGTAAAAGTCTCACGCTCGGTGATGATGGAATAATAGTTACCAAGCTTGGTTGCGGCCGAGCGCAAAGTGTTTTTGGCATTGGTGATTTGGTCCAAAGTCTTTTGCACATCTTCGGCGGTTAACCAATCGGCGGACAATAAACCGATTTTATCCGAGCTCAAATCCACGCCCATCACGTCCAAAGTAGCGCTTCTGTTTTCATTGAAAATCACTTTGAGGTCATCTGCTTGAAGAAGATTAACGCCCTTGTATGAACTGTCTTTAATCAAGCTGTCATATTGGCTCAACATGTTGTTATATTTTGAAGCATCTTGAGTTTCTTGCTCTAAAATCTCGGCAATATTTGCTTGCTGGAAACTGGTTGCCGTTTGGATGAAATATTCTGCCGGTAAATCTGCCCCTGTTATATATGCATTCTGATTTTCTAAAACACCGGCTTTAGAAGTCACTTTTACACCTTCAGATTTATTATCTTTATAAGAAAATTTAACATTTTTGCCAAATTGAAAACTGATATAATCTGCAATTTCATTTTTAATAGCATTACTTCCTTTGGTTTCTAGATATAATTCGACATTATCATCTATAATTAAATTTTGTTGGATGTTATCGTAAAGATCTCCAACATAACCATTACTTAAAGCATGGTTTGTCTCGGAATACAAATTTAATTTAGCACCACTATTGATGTGTGTATGACCATAGTTAATATAGCTCCATGATGTGGATTTTATATTCAAAACGCAGTCAGAAGCTATTTCAGAACTTCCTCTCTGAGCATATATTCCATAGGCTCCGTTAGCTTGGCTGTTACCATCGACATAGCTTTCTATATTGATATGTCCGCTTAATTCTGTAAGACTATCATCGTATATATTTATACCTGCCGCTTGATCCATAGCTTGAGGAAAAGAATAGTTGGCTTTGATATCAATATTGCGAATAAACCTTTGTGTACCTTTAGCCCCCCCTGATCTAACTACAGAATCTCCTTTTTTAGAATTTACATCCAAAGAAATATCTGAAAGAATGCTATTATTTCCAGCTAATTTGATAGGGCTACCTCCACTAAAAGAATCAGAAATATTGATGTTGATTTGAGAAAATTTTTCTATGCCGGTATAGCCGGTATAATATTCGGTACCAACAAGTTTTTGATTATCTTTTAGAGTAATTGCCGTGTCATTTAATTGTATGGTGCCATAAACACAAATTTCTTCTTTGCCGGAATTTACCGCATCAACCAACTCTTCCGCGGTGGTGACAACGGCACCGTTTTCTCCGACACGGTTTTCAAAATATTCTTTTGACGGGATTTCGGTTTGTTCCAAAGCAGATTGCACTTCTACTTTAGCAAGCTCTAATAATTCTTCCGCTTTTTCAATCCCTTCGGTGGCGGCTTTGATGGTTTGCACCGATTGTCCCATCGAATCAAGCAATGCAGACAAGTCATTTGCACGATTGCTCAGGCTTTGCGCGGTATAGTAAGAACTGGGATTATCTATGGCGGAATTAACTTTTAAGCCGGTGGATAAGCGTAATTGCGTGCTGTCTTGCAACTTTGAGATTTGTTGCAAGCTTAACAAATTGCTGCGCATGGACGCTGTTAAACTTATTTCTGACATATCCACCAACTACTTTTTGATATATTGCAATACTTAGGATGCGGCTTTCTTACTCAAACCTTTCCATCCATATTCAAAACTACCACATTTTGAGTTAATGCTTGGTTAACAAGACAAAGGATATATATTTTTCTTGATAAAAAAATCAATTCACGGCATTATCAATGAAATTATGATTTTTTTATTGAGGAAAAAATATGTCTCTTAAATTTGAAGTTTTGAAAAAACACGGGAAAACCCGTTTGGGCAAACTTTATACCAAACACGGCGTGG
>CALXWB010000059.1 GCA_944392225.1 uncultured Alphaproteobacteria bacterium
CCGACAATATTATCGCTCACATAAGCCAGGGCATAAATCAGCCAGCAAAGGCTTGAAAAGATAGCGGCAAAGAAAGCAAATGCCAGCACTTTGGTCCTCCTTACAATCAATAAACAGCCAATAATTGTCAAATATAGTATTCTATTTATGTGATAATTCAACGAAAATTTACACAATATTGCAAAATAAGAGTCGAAAGATAAAAAAAAATGTGCTATGACCGTTAGCAGGTAAAACAAATTAAGAGAAAGTAGATGGATACAAATAATACCTTAGTTCTTGATTTTGAAAAAAATATTGTAGAGATAGAAAATAAGATAGAGTCATTAAAACACTTGGCCGAAGGTCAAGATGTGGACATTTCGCAAGAGGTAAACCGTTTGCAACAAAAGCTTGAAAGGCAAGTTCGTGCCTCATATTCGCATCTTAGCCCGTGGGAAAAAACACAAGTGGCACGCCACCCGCAGCGTCCGCATTGTTTGGATTATGTTCATGGCCTGATAGAAGACTTCACCCCTTTATGCGGCGACAGGCTTTTTGCCGATGACGAGGCCATGATTGGCGGTATCGGTCGTTTCAAAAACATATCTGTTGTGGTTTTGGGGCAAGAAAAAGGTCACGATTTGGAAACCCGCCTGAAATATAACTTTGGTATGGCCAAGCCGGAAGGATACAGAAAAGCCCAAAGATTAATGACCTTGGCCGATAAATTTAATATGCCGATTATTTGTTTTGTGGATACGTCAGGCGCTTTCCCGGGTGTTGAAGCCGAGGCCAGAGGCCAAGCGGAAGCCATTGCCTCATCAATCCAAAAATCTTTGCAGGTTAAGGTTCCTGTTGTTTCTGTTGTGATTGGTGAAGGAGGCTCCGGCGGTGCCATTGCCATTGCCACGGCCAACAAAGTTTTGATGTTGGAACATGCCATTTATTCGGTCATTTCGCCGGAGGGTTGTGCATCCATTTTGTGGCGTTCGGCAGATAAGGTCAAAGAAGCAACCGAGGCCCTGCATTTAACCGCACAAGACTTGAAAAAGCTTGGTATTATTGATGAAATCATCACGGAGCCTTTGGGCGGAGCCCATCGTGATCCCAAACGCATGATAGAAAACGTGGGTAATGCCATTTTGCGCAATTTGAAAGAGCTGATGCCCATGAGCGGAGAAGATCTTAAGAAGAGCCGCAATGAAAAATTCTTAAAAATGGGGCGCAACCTTGAATAGTTCATTCAGCTTTTTGGAATATATTTTGATTGCCGGTGTAGCCTTGCTGCTCATCGGCAATCTTTGCTATATGATAATAAGATCCAAAGCTTTGAAGTCAGATTCGTTTGCTGATATTTTGCTGCGCGGTCAGGCAGAGCTAGCCGGTCGGCTGAGCCAATTGTCCGATTTAAATCGCCAGGAACAAAACCGCATAACAGATGCCATAAACGAGCAAAAATTGGCAGTTTTAAAAATTATGGATGAAAAACTGTTGGCCGTGACCAAAAGCGTGGGCGAAGGGTTGCAACAATCCACCACCAAAACAACGGAAACCTTGCATGATTTGCGGGAGCGCCTGGCAAAAATTGATGTGGCACAACAAAAAATTTCTTCTTTGTCAGAGCAGGTTGTGTCTTTGCAAGAAGTTTTGAGCAACAAGCAAGCCCGCGGTGCTTTTGGCGAGATTCAGCTGAACGACTTGGTTACCTCGATTCTCCCTCCCTCGGCTTATGAATTTCAGGTGGTGATGAGCAACCAAAAACGGGCAGACTGCGTCTTGAAGTTGCCCAACCCGCCGGGCACAATTGTGATAGACGCCAAGTTTCCTTTGGAGAGCTACCAGGCATTGAGAAACGCTCAAAACGAGCGTGAAAAGGTTGAAGCAGAGAGGTTTTTCCGTGCCTCTGTCTTAAAGCATATCAAGGATATATCCGAAAAATATATCATCGCCGGAGAGACGGCAGAGTCTGCCTTAATGTTTTTGCCGAGCGAAGCCATATATGCCGAGTTGCATGCCAATTTTAGAGATGTGGTAGAGGCCTCATACCGCTCTAAGGTGTGGATAGTTTCGCCCACCACCTTAATGGCCACGCTGAACACGGTTCGGGCGATTCTCAAAGATGCCTCCATGCGTGAGCAAGCAGGGGTTATCCAAAAAGAAGTGGGCATTTTGGTTGAAGATATTTCAAGGCTGGACGACAGAATAGAAAACTTATCCAAACATTTTGACATGGCCGCGCGAGATATCAATGATATAAAAGTTTCTTCCGGCAAAATATCCAAACGGATTAAAAAGATTGAAGATTTTGAGCTTGGCGAGCCGGATCATACCCTGGCCATAGAGCACAAAATGGCAGAGAATGAATAAATCGTTGGATAGAATATAAATTTATTTTTCTTTTTTTTGAAAATCCGATATTGATTTCTGGAACAAAAAAAGATAGTTTAATTGCAAAACAAAAATTAATTAAAAGAAAAAAGAGGTAAAATGACTAGATCAGAATTAATTGAAAAAATTTCAGCAAAGAACCCGCACTTAATGGTAAAAGACGTTGAGCGCATTGTTTCTGTTGTTTTTGACAAGATAATCAGTTCTTTGGCCAAAGGTGACAGAGTAGAGTTCAGAGGTTTTGGTGCATTTTCCGTTCGCAAACGCACACCGCGCATTGCCAAAAACCCGCGCACGGGAGAGCAAGTCAAGGTGGAAGAGCGCAACATTCCGCACTTTAAAACCGGCAAACAATTGTTTGAATTATTGAACAAAAAGAAATAAGCTTAAAAAAGTAAGGCAAAGCTTTTTGCATCAATAAAAAAATAAAAGCAAAGGATTCCGTCATGGCGTTTATAAAATCAATAGTCAGATTAATAGTATTGGCAGCAATTTTATATTTTGCCTTTATCAACAACGAGTTGGCCGTGTTTAATTTATGGCCGTTTGATATAGAAGTGACGGTTTCTTTAAGTGTTGCCATAGTTGTTTTTGTTTTGTTTGGCTTTATATGGGGCAAGTTTGATTCTTGGTTTGCATATTCTCCGTTGCGGAGCTCATTGCGTCACCAGAAAAAACAAAACAAAAAGCTGAGCAAAGAGCAAGAAAAGTTGACCAAAGAGGTTGAGGGCTTGCAAGGAGACATCAACGAGCTCAAAGAAAAAGAGGCCTCCATGCCCAAACCTCCGCTCAAACAAAGAATAGCGGCTTGGTTCAAGCGCAAAAAAGAAAATTGAGCAACTTTTTTTGACAAATGGAATAATAACAAAAGGTAATAAAAATGAACTGGCTTACAGATTTTGTCAGACCAAAAGTAAAAAAAATTACGGCAAAAGAGATTGCCGATAATTTGTGGACCAAATGTCCGAACTGCGGTCAAATGCTTTTCAATAAAGAGTTGGAAAAAAACAACTATGTTTGTCACAAATGTGATCATCATCTGCGTTTGCCGATTAAAAAGCGTTTGGAATTGTTGTTTGACAATGGCGAATATAAAGAGATTATTTTGCCAAAGTTGAAAGAAGATCCGCTGAATTTTAAGGATTCTAAAAAATATACCGACCGTTTGAGAACATATCGCAAGAACACCGGTGATGATGATGCCATCAAGGTTGCCCAAGGAGAGATTGGGGGCATCACATCTGTTGTTGCGGTAATGGATTTTGCATTCATGGGCGGTTCCATGGGCATGGCTGTTGGTGAAGGCATTGTCAAAGCAGCAGAAACAGCCATCAAAAACAATTGTCCTTTGATTGCGGTAACGGCATCTGGTGGTGCGCGTATGCAAGAAGGAATGCTTTCATTGATGCAAATGGCCAAAACCACAGCGGCTGTTAATATGGTCAAAGAAAAAGGCTTGCCCTATATTGTCATTTTAACCGATCCGACGACAGGCGGTGTTTCAGCCTCTTTTGCCATGTTGGGAGATGTCCATATTGCAGAAAAAGGTTGCATGATTGGCTTTGCCGGCGCAAGAGTGATTGAGCAAACCATTCGTGAAAAATTGCCGGAAGGTTTCCAACGTGCCGAATATTTGAAAGAGCATGGCATGGTGGATATGGTTGTTCGCCGGGCTGATATGAAAAATGAGCTGGTTAAGGTGATAAGCATTTTAATGCACCAAAAACCAA
>CALXWB010000060.1 GCA_944392225.1 uncultured Alphaproteobacteria bacterium
GTCAAAGGCATTAGTTACATTGCTCATCCGCTGCGCTTGCGCTTGTTGGAATATATAGATGTCAACGGCCCCTCGTCGGTCTCAACCCTGGCTAAGGCCATAAATGAGGAACAAATGATTGTCTCGCAAAGCTTGAAAAAGCTTCGCGATGCCAATCTGGTCAAGACCAAACGTAAGGGCATTTTTATTTATTATGACATTTATGAAGAATATCCGGCCAGCATTTTTGAATGTATCCGCAAGCTTTTTGCCTATATGACCGATAGTTTTTATTATCTGAAAGAAAAAGCGCTCCTGCCCAAAGATTATACCATCATGGTGGCCAACCGCATCAAGCTCTTTGCCAACTATGACAAAATGCGCATTTTGGAATATCTCACCTTGTTTGGAGAAAGCAAAGTCTCAGACATCATCAACGGCATTGACAGTGAGCAAATGAAAGTTTCACAATATTTGAAACGCCTGAGAGACGATGGCTTTGTCACGGCTCGGCGCGAAGGACGCTATATTTATTATGCCATTACGCAAGGCGTGCACAAAACGGCCATTCAGTGCATTCACAAACGCTATGACAATCTGAAAAACAAGGCCGACTTTTAAGTTTTTTTCTGCTTGCGCATACCGAGATAATAGCCAAGAGCGCCAAAAATCAGCATATAAAACAAGCTACCATAAAGAATGTTCATTCCCATTTGCCCGGCTGCCTGAAAAATGCCGTTGGCAAAAAGTTCTTTAAGTTCGGCATAAGAAAAAGCCACATTATCTTGCCTAAAAAAAGCTCCGGTCAGGTAGTAAAGATAAAACAGAGGCAGATTGGTAAACACGTTGGAAATAAAGGTCCAAGCCACGGATATGGCCAAACTGAACCGATATTTGCTGCGGCGCAGTAAAATCCACAAGGCCAAGACCACCGGCACCTGCCCGGGAAAAGGAGCAAAAGCCAAGCCCATACCAATGGCGTTAGAGCGCGCCAAATAGGTTGGATTTTTATGGCTCCGGCGCATTGGCACAATCACTTTTTTGTGCATATAAGAGAGCCAAGAAGATAATTTATAATAAAAAAAAGAAAAAGTCTTAAGCATCAAATCACTCAAAAGATTCTGTATAAATATTAAAATACCGAATTCCGACAAGCAAAGAATAAACATCATACAGCGCATTATGTGGTTGCAGATTCAACTTTTTCAATACATCTTCTTTACCAAGCAGATGTGCAATTTCTCCCGATGCTTGCTTTGTGATATTAATATTATTTTTTATATACTGTTTTTTAAACCAGGGTGCAATATTTTTATATTTAAGTTGTTGGACATTCTTCAAATCATAATAAGATAGAGTTTCTCGCATAACCACGCCATCGGCATCATCATCAGCTCCCCAACCATGAGAATAGCAAACATCATTTTGCACAAACTGCAAAAAGAGTTTATATGCTGTAGGAAAATCGACCCCTTGCTGTTGCATGGTTTTATCCGTTATTCCGGTCAAATCTGAAAAATAAGGTGAAATATGTTCATGTTTGAGCGGTTTTACATAAACATTAAATGTTTCCGACACCTCAAGTTTTTCATCAATTTTAAGAGCGGCTATCTGAATAACTTCTCTGTTTTTCCAACCGTCAAAACCATCTTCTAAAAAACCCTTATCGGCAATATATTCTGTATCAAAAAGGACAAAAGACATGCTATTTCCTCAAAAAAAAAACAATTTCCTAGTCGTTAACATTTGAAATTTTCAACGTTTTAAGCAAAATAGCTTGTTTTTCTTGCTTGAGCTGATGCAAATTTTGCAAAACATTGTCTTTTTCTTCTCCGTCGTCAAGTTTCAGGCTAAGTTTGGTATAAGCATCATACAAGACCTGATTTTTTGCCCGTTTATTTCTGATTTTTTTGCTTTCTTCAATTGCTTGATAATAAAAGCCTGGCTCATTGAGCTTGTCGCCGATTGCAGTCAAAGCATAGCAGCGTTCCTCACCCTTCAAAAACTTCAAGGCAATCACTGTTTTAATATTTTTCCATTCTGGCCATTGATTATTTTTTTGATATAAGTGAGCCATTTTTTTCAACACCGGCAAGCGATCTCCTTTTTTTGCCACGGCATAAGCACTCATCAAAAAATGGATTGCTTTGGTTGCAGAAATCTCTTTTTCTCCCAGAGGATGATTAAACCCGATTTTATCTGTCTGTGCGGTATAAATATCAGCCAATTTCATATTAATCTTGAATAAATTTCCCTTATTTTGAGACATTTTAAGAGCTTTTTTATAAGCTCTGATAACCACTTTATCGTTTTTGTCGGCAATTCTGTCTTGGCAATAGGAAATCAATTTATAGTCAGCACTGTTAGTCAAAACTTTTTTCAAACATTCCAATTCTTGGTTCTGAGCGGCTCCTTCCGTTAGAAGTTTATTGGAAGCATTGAGCTTGCGATACATTTTGGAAGCAATAAAATAGGCTTGAGCTTTTTCTTCACTAGAAAGCTCGTCTTCATAAGAGCTTATTTTTTCAAAGATTTGATTTGCTTTATAAGCATTAAAATTAGGACTATCGGTCATAGTATAGGCAATGGCTTCACTAATACAAGAAATAAAGCCGAAAGTATCTTTCAAAGCAGAAACTTTTTCCAAACGTTTATCAATATAAGAAGACAAATTATCAGAAGCATTTTCGCCTTCAAGAGCAGCGATATACTGATAATCTTGTTCTTCAAAAAAACAAACGTTATGCAAAACATTATAAGCTTCTAATATATTTTCTTCTAACATGGCCTTGCGACACAATGCTTCAATAGTTTGCACTTGTTCAATATAAACAATTTCAGTAACAAGTTCTGCATCTTTCTGCATATCCAATTTATTAAGCAGAGCAGCTTCTTCAAAATACTCTGGATTATTTGCTACAACTGATTGCAAAATTTTGATTTTAAATTCTTCATCAGACAAAGGTTCAAAAGCCTTTAAAACGATGGTAGCTTCTTGTTCATTTTTGTCATTATTTTCCGTCATAAGAATCTCCTTAAGCTCGATAAGACTAGGTTATAACAACAAAAATATTTGTCAACAATTTAGTCTAAAGTAAAAAACCCCCGAAAACGGAGGCCTTTTTTTATGGCTGCTTCGCCTGGACTGTAAATTCCCATTGCCAAATCTGGCAACGGGCCCCTTTCGCGCCGTAAGTTTCAACTTCGGCACAATTTCAAGCTAAAGCTAAGAAATTGCACCTCGTTTCAACAACTATCCGCTCCGAACCAAAATCTTGGTTCTCGTCGGGCTGTGCTTTAGCCATAAAAAAAGCCTCCGAAAACGGAGGCCTTTTTTTATGGCTGCTTCGCCTGGACTCGAACCAAGATTGACGGAGTCAGAATCCGCTGTCCTACCATTAGACGACGAAGCAATAATTCGGACAACGCTCAATATCTATGCCTTTTTATCCAACTTGTCAAATGGTTTATAACATACCAACACAAAAAATCCCCTCTTGCCAAATTGTGTTTTTCATGTTCTAATAATTTTAGAAAGAGAATATTTCTCTCTCAAAAAAATAAGGATATCTATTATGAAAAAACGTTCAAAAAAACTTTTCAAGAAAGGATCTCAGGCCGATTCAGCCGAGCCTCCACGACACAATTTTTGCTTTAATCTGACTTTTGTTAAGGACCATGTTGCTCCAAAGGAGGTGTAAGATGCTCACCTTCAGATATACAATTTGCGCCAATGATATAGAAAAAGTCAGAAATATTTCTGCTTCTGCACCCAATTTTGATGAAGACTGTGTAGATATCACAGCGCACCTTGCCGATGATGCTTTATACCAAATAGAGCACCCAGAAGATGAAGATTATCCGCATGATACTAACTTTATCTTTGCCGAACTGGATGGCGTGACTTGTGCTTATGCTTGCTATGGTGAAATTGCCGATTCTGATGGCACCTATGAGCTTTATTGGCTGGCACACATGCAAAATATCAAGGACGCGGCATAGGCCGACAACTCATTGCTCAATTGGTAAAACACATCAAAGCCTTAGGAGCTCGCAA
>CALXWB010000061.1 GCA_944392225.1 uncultured Alphaproteobacteria bacterium
CCGGTCAAGGTTTCATATTCCATCAAAGCCTCGGCCAATTTTTCCCAATCTTTGCGATGTTCGGTCAAAATCTTTTTAGCATTTTCATATCCTTGGTTGACAAAGGCTTTAATTTCTTCATCCACCAAAGCGGCGGTTTCTTCGCTCATATTTTGGTTTTGTGTCACGGCCTTGCCCAAAAAGACTTCATTAGAGTTATCCGAATAGCGGATTGGGCCGAGCTTGTCGCTCATACCCCATTCCATCACCATAGAACGTGCCAGGTTAGTAGCAGCCGAAATATCGGAAGATGCACCTGATGTCACGGCATCATATCCAAACTTCAATTCTTCAGCCACACGCCCGCCCATCATGATGGTTAGGGTTGAGTGCATTTTGGCGCGAGAATAAGAATATTGATCTTTCTCCGGTAATTGTTGCACCATACCCAAAGCGCGTCCTCTCGGAATAATCGTTGCTTTGTGAATGGGGTCTGCTTCCGGCACATTCAAAGAACAAATGGCGTGTCCGGCCTCGTGATAAGCCGTGTTGCGCTTTTCTTTCTCGTCCATGGCCACGGATTTGCGCTCATTGCCCATCAAAACCTTATCTTTGGCTTCATCAAAATCAGCTGCCGTAACTTTATGCTTGTTCTTGCGCGCCGCCAAAAGCGCCGCTTCATTAACCAAATTGGCCAACTCGGCACCTGAGAAACCAGGCGTTCCGCGCGCCACCACAGTCAAATCCACATCTTTGGCGAGCGGCACTTTGCGCACATGAACCTTGAGAATGGCCTCACGTCCGCGCACGTCAGGGTTGGAAACGGTGACTTGTCTATCAAAACGCCCCGGACGCAGCAAAGCCGGATCCAAAACATCGGGACGGTTGGTGGCGGCAATCAAAATCACATTTTCATTCTCGTCAAAACCATCCATCTCAACCAAAAGCTGGTTCAGGGTTTGCTCGCGTTCGTCGTTTCCGCCGCCCAAGCCGGCACCACGATGACGACCGACGGCATCAATCTCATCAATAAAGAGCAAGCAAGGTGCATTTTTCTTGGCTTGTGCAAACATATCACGCACACGCGAAGCACCCACGCCGACAAACATCTCAACAAAGTCTGAACCTGAGATAGAAAAGAACGGCACATTAGCCTCACCGGCCACGGCTTTGGCAAGCAAGGTTTTACCTGTTCCCGGAGGGCCCACGAGCAAAACACCCTTCGGAATTTTGCCGCCCAAACGCTGAAATTTGTCCGGCTCTTTCAAAAAGTCGACCACTTCCTCCAATTCTTGCTTAGATTCATCACAACCGGCAACATCGGCAAAAGTCACTTTTTTGGTATTTTCAATCAGCTTCGCGCGTGATTTACCAAAACTCATGGCTTTATTATTGCCGGAGTTGGCTTGACGCATGAAGTAAATCCACACGCCCACCAGCAAAATCATCGGAAACCAAGAAACAAACACACCCCAGAAGGTGTCGGAAGAATTATCTTGCGGCGCAGCCGTTACTTTAGCCCCACTTTCCCGAATGGTATCAACCATGGTCGGATCATAAGGCGCATAAGTCATCAATTTGCGACCGTCTGTAGTGGTTCCCGTCACATCAGGACCGGCAATTTTAACCTCAGCCATACGTTTGGCATCCACCTCGTTCATAAAGTCAGAGAAAGCCACAGTCTGATAAGCGGCTTTTTGTGCACCGCCGTTTAACATGTTCAAAACGGCAGAAAGGGCAAAAAATGCCACCACCCAAATGATAATACTTTTTCCTGTTCTCATTTTCTTTCCTTATATTTTTGCATAACTTATCTATATATAGGGTTTAATTTCAGCAAAGACAATCGCAATTTGTATGGTATTTTGATTTTCTTGTATTTTGGATGCAAATTGCAAAAATCTTCCCAATTTTTCTTAGAGGGTTTAGTTTTAATTTTGAGCTCGGGCACAATCCAAATCTGCCCATATTTTTTGATGATCTCGCATCCGCCCAAGGTGCAGGCAACAAAATCTTGCTCATTAAGGCGCAAAATCAAGCGGTTAAGTTCGGAGGCTTCAACCTTATATTGAGCTTTGCCCACCATCCACAAAAGCTGGCTCAAAACTCTAAACAAAAGCTCCGAATGCATCAAGGGTAAATTTCTTTCCGAAAAAGAAACGCCGGCACCGTCCCAATTGCGCACATGATTTTTGATATATTGGCTCACGCGTGATTGCAAATAGTCCAAAGTTGACTGCAAAACTTTCATGGTTTCAACCAGGCGCTGCGGCGTAATACCCAAATGTTCTTGTATCTGCGGCATAAATTTGCGCACCCGAACGCGCAAAAAATCATCACATTGATTAGAAGGATCTTCCACCCAATCAATATTGCGGTTATAGAGATATTTTTTCAAATCATCCGGCATCGCGGCAAGAAGCGGTCGAATAATTTTAAGCCCCATACGTTCCGTCACCGGCCGCATACCGCACAGCCCATCCAAGCCGCTGCCGCGCTGTAAACGCATAAAAAACGTCTCTGCCTGGTCAAGAGCTTGGTGTGCCACTGCCAAAGTTTGAACATTATTCTGTTGGCACCACTCGGCCAGCAAATGATACCGGGCTTCTCTGGCTGCCTCTTCAACGCCTTTTTTAGGTTTATCTCCGTTCCAGGTCAAAATATGGTGCTCAATTTGATAAGCTTTCATAACCCGACCGACATAAAAAGCCTCATCGGTCGATTCTTTACGCAATTTATGATCAACAGTCAAAGCCACGATGTTTTTACCAAGGGGCGCCAACTCTTCTTGCATCATGAGAGCCAAAGCCAAAGAATCTGCCCCGCCGGAAACGGCAACGGCAAATTTTTGCTCTTGCAACAAACCATATTTTTCCAAAAACTCTTTAATCAAGGTAATATGCTCTATTTACAACCAAGCTTTTTGGCTTCTTCCGCAGCTTTTTTGGTAATACGTTCTTCTGCTTTCGGAAACTCTTGTTTCATATTCATAAAAGCCTCGCAAGCAGCTTCTTTATTATTCATCTGCGCCATGCTCATACCGAGCTTGAGCAAGCCATCAGCCCCTTTGGCGCCGTCTTTATAGTTTTTATAAACCTTGCCGAAAGCCACCGCAGCCTCTTTATATTGTCCTTGCGAATAATAGACTTCACCGAGCCAAAATTGAGCATTGCCGGCCAGTTTATCTTGCGGAAAACGACGCAAAACCGAGTCAAAAGAAGCCTCAGCCTTGTCATAATTTTTGGCTTTGAGATACTCTAAGCCGTCTGCATAAATTTGCTCTGCGGTTTTGGTCGGCATATTGGGCAGATCGTTTCCTTTATCAATATCCGCGCCGAGCAAAGACTTTGGTGCATTTTCAGCCACTTTGGGAGCAAATTTTGCTTTTGGTGCCTGGATTCCCTCTCCGTTTGCTTTAATGGGCTTACCCTCAATCATGGAGATTCTGACATCCACATCGCGATTAATCATATCAATGCGCTCGTCCATGGTCTTGAGCTTATATTCAATCTCATCCAATCTGCCATTGATTTTGCGCATATTTTCATCCATCTCGCCCACACGCACGGCCATATCGGAAGAAGAAACCGGCGCATCAAAAGCGGCATCGTTTTGCATACGATAAGCATTTCTCTGCAAAGCGCGCACATCTTCTTTCAAAGCCTCAACCTCGGCTTCCAAAGCACCAAACTGTTGAGCAGAAGCCGCCGA
>CALXWB010000062.1 GCA_944392225.1 uncultured Alphaproteobacteria bacterium
ACGGTTTTGTCTTGATAAAAACTTTTGCCAAAATCAAAGCAAGCATAATCTTTGAGCATTTTGAGAAAGCGTTCATGCGCCGGTTTATCAAAACCGAATTGCTTTTTGAGCTCGTTCACCAAATCTTCCGGCACGCCTTGCGCGCCTTGGTAAGCCGAGTTTTGGCTCATATTCATCTGCGCCGTTCCCGAGATCTGCGCCGTGGCATTAACGTTCATACCGCGATATTTTGCCAAGGTTTGTTCAATCGGGCCGCCGGGTGCAAATTGGATGAGAACAAAATTGATACACAAAATTCCCAAAAGCGTGAGCGGAATAAAGAAGATTCGTTTGATGATATAATTTCTCATTTTATTTTTTCTCCCGCTTTGAGCCACCAGGTGTGCGGCTGAAAACCGACTTTGATGTCTGTTTTGGGATAATCAAGCCTTTTGTTATAAGCCACGCGGTTATAAGCCGTATACCACTGCGGAATCATATAATATTGATGGCGCATCACGCGGTCAAAGGCATGGAGCGCAGCCAAATACTCATCTTTAGTATGTGCCTGCACAATCTTGTCAATCAAGGCATCAACCACGGGATTTTTAACCCCGATAACATTATAACTTCCGTGAATATCGGCCGCTTGTGAGCCCCACATTTCTTTTTGCTCATTTCCCGGCATTTGGCTGATGGGGAACGAAACAATGGCCATATCAAAGTCAAAATTATCCAATCGATTTTTGAAGATGTTAACTTCCAGATTGCGGAAAGAGGCCTTGATGCCGATTTTTTCCAAGTTTTTCAGGAAGGGGAGCATCACGCGGGTGAAAGTGGAACCGTTGGCATTGTTGCTCAAAATTTCAAATTCAAGCGGTTCGCCGGTTTTAAGGTTGGTCATTTTGCCGTCAACAAAGTCATAGCCGCCAAGCTTGAGCAAACGCACGGCTTCTTTCAGGTTTTTACGATTATCGGCAATTGTTTTGAAAGAGGGAGCTTGCGGCAAGTTGCCAAAAACTTCCGGCGAAAGTTGCTCTTTGAACTGATTAAGCAAAGCAAGCTCTTTACCTTGAGGTTTGCCAGTGGCTGCCATATCTGTGTTGGAAAAATAGCTGTCTATGCGAGAATATTGATTATAAAAAAGCTTTTCATTGGCCCAATCAAAGTTAAAAACTTGGGCAATGGCTTGACGCACGAATTTGTTTTGAAATTTTTCTTTGCGCAAGTTGAAGGCAAAATTTTGCAAAATGGCCGTGCGGTTATTGGGAATTTCCGCCTTGATGATTTTGCCTTGTTTAACCAAATCATTATCATAGCCCGTGGCCCAAATTTTGGCGATATATTCTTCACGCAAGTCAATATTGCCGGAAAAAAGCGCTTGCAAGGTAACGGTTGTGTCCTGATAATAGTCATTACGGATGGTATCAAAGTTAAAAAAGCCTTTGCGCGAAGGTAGATTTTTAGCCCAATAATTGGGGTTGCGTTTAAGCTCGATAAACTTATTTGGCTGAAATTTGCCAATGATATAAGGCCCGCTGCCCAAAGGCGGAGTAAGCGAGGGCTTGGCAAAATCTTTTCCTTCCCAATCTTTTTTTGAAAAAATGGCAATTTGTGAAAGGATGAGGGGCAATTCTTTGTTTTTTGTGCCTTTTTTGAAGTAAAAGCGCACATGGCGATCATTGAGTTTTTCCACGCGATCCACATCGGCATAATAAATTTTGTAAAGCGGAGCGCCTTTTTCAATCAGGGATGAAAAAGAGAAAATCACATCATCGGCAGTGATGGGAGAACCGTCAGAAAACTTAGCTTTGGGGTTGAGAATAAAACCGACAAAAGAATGATCATCGGGAATTTCAAATTTTTCTGCAATCAAGGGATAGACGGTAGAATAATCATCAACCGGCACCACGCCGAGCGTATCCAAGGTGAGCGCCACGGAATCAGAAGCGGCGATTCCCTTAAAGATAAAAGGGTTAAAGCTGTCAAAAGTGCCGTAAGCCGGAAAAGTGACCTTGCCGCCTTTAGGTGCATTGGGGTTAACATAATCAAAGTTTTTGAAATCAGAGGTATATTTAGGTTGCCCATAGAGAGCCAAATTTTCCGACACCGAGATTTCTGCCCGCAGAGGAAAACAAAACAGGCAGAAACAAAGTGTCAGCAAAGGCAAAAGCTTGTTATTTATAGTTATTTTCGTCAGTCCAACCCCCGAAAGGATAAATCATATCATCGCCGGAAATTTTCTTTTCTTGAGAAGCGGGCATTTTGGGCTCAGGTGTTTCATCCAAAGTGTTTTTCTTCATATCCGCCCATTCTTTTTTCAAGTTATTTAAGGTTTTTTGGGTGTTTGTAATAGGCACGGCCACAGGCTCGGGTGCAACGTCCAATTTAATATCGTCAAAGCCGGGCACTTCTTCATGAGGAGCGGCCAGGACAATATCTTGAGGGTTTTCATCCTGAGGGGCAGAGAGGATAATATCTGAGATAACCTCATCATTGTTTTGCGGTTGAGAAGACATTCCTGCGGGAGAAATTTCAAAATCAACAGATTCGCTATAAGTAGATTCGTTTTCATCTGATGCTGAGCCGAAACTTCTTTCCAAAGCAATGGAGAACGGATCTTTTCTTTCAAAATTTGAGGGCGCATCGGCTTTTTTATCTTTTTTGAGAAAAGAACTGATTTTAGATATGCCGAGATTGATGATGGAAGGTTTATTTTCTTCTCTTGTTTCTTCGGCAGAGGCCGGAGTATTGTGTATTTGCGGGGCATAAGCGGGTTTTTGCGGTTGTGCGGCTGCTTTTGCCGTTGTTTTGGGCTTGTTAAAAGAGATATTGGCTTCGGGTTGATTATAATAAGCATTTTCTCTGAATTTTCTGATTTCATCTGCAAGCGGAGCCAAAATGGTAAAGACCTTGCCAAAAACGCCGGTTTCAATCACGCTCAAAAAAACGCGTTCGGCATCATGCTTACTCAAGAGCGCCAAAATATTTTGATATCTGGCACAAAACTCAAGGATGCTCCCGGACAAAACCGTATCATTTTGTGCTTTATCAAAAAGGCGCATTTGAAAGTTTGGCTGGTTTTGGTTAATTTCAATAATCACTTTACCCAAAGCCCATTTACCGCCGTTTCTCACGCGGCTCCATAAAGATTCGATTTGCTCGCGCGAGGCCAAAGCCGCACGGTTGATAATTTCGGCAATCAGCTCGTTCATATCGGAGATGAGGATATCAATTCGGCTCAAGATGAACCCATCTTTGATTTGTTGTTCGGATTCGAGCATGATTCTTGCCACCAAGTCGGTATAATCTTGGTTTTTTTTCATTTGCATAAAAAGCTGGTAAAGAGCTTTGGCCGTTTTTTGGTTATTAATATGTTGGTTAATATAACCAAAGACCATCCAGAGGAGGAACACGGGAAAGATGACAAAAGCGGTATAAACGGAAATATCCACGATTCCCAAAGAACTAAAACTAATTCCGACAATATTATCGCTCACATAAGCCAGGGCATAAATCAGCCAGCAAAGGCTTGAAAAGATAGCGGCAAAGAAAGC
>CALXWB010000063.1 GCA_944392225.1 uncultured Alphaproteobacteria bacterium
CCGCGTTGGCGGAGATTTTTTTTGCTTTTATCTTAGTGATTGGCATTGTTTAATATGCGTTGCTTATCGCGATTCCAATCGCGCTCCTTAGTCGCCTCTCTTTTATCATAAAGCTTTTTACCTCGTCCCAAGCCAATTTCCAATTTGGCTCTGCCTCTGTCATTGAAGAAAAGCCTGATGGCCACCAAGGTAGCGCCTTTTTTGGCCAAGGCGTTGATAATATCAATAATCTCTTTTTTCTTTAACAGAAGTTTTCTGTCTCTCTTTTCGGCATGGCTTTCATAACCTTTGTTGGCATATTCAGCAATAAACATATTGGAGATATAAAGCTCGCCGTTTTTTTCCACCCCATAAGCATCGTTGATATTGGCATGCCCCAAACGCAAAGATTTGACTTCCGTCCCGGTTAACTGCAAACCGGCAACAAATTTTTCTTCAATCAAATAATCAAAATTGGCGCGGCGGTTTTGGGCAACCAAACCACTGGTTATAAAGTCACTTTTTTTCTTTTTGTCTGCCATGTTTTTCTCTTATCTCACAAACAAAGAATGGAGCAAACCCCGGGCTCCATTCTGTTTTTTCTTTCATGCAAAACTTAATTATTTTTTCTTTGCTTTTGTGGCATCTGTCAGCATCAAATCCGGCTTTGGAGCTTCTGCCGGAATCGGCTCGCCGACACGCATGCATCGACCGTCAATGAAAGCACCCGGCTCAATGGCAATGGAGACATGTGTGGCATCACCAATGAGTTTGGCGCTCTTGGCAATGAAAACATTTTCGGCCGAAACTCTGCCGTTTAAGGTGCCGAATAGCTGCAAGCTTTTGGCTGTGACCGAACCTTCAACAACACCTTTAACCCCGATAACCAGTTCATCACAGCTGATATCTCCTTCCACATGACCATCAATGTGCAAAATGGTGTTACTGATGATATCCCCATTCACACGGGTGTTTTCACTAATAATGGTCGGAACGGGAACAGAATTGTTGTTTTTGTTCAGCGAACGTGCAAATTTCAAATAAATAAGTCTTTTTAAGTTTTTCATTTTTCCCTCTAAAGTTTTATCTTATTTTTGCTTGCATAAAAGGCATCGGATCAACGGCAACACCGCGATACAAAACCTCATAGTGCAAATGAGGCCCTGTTGAACGCCCGGTGTTTCCAACCTCGCCTACCACATCTTGCGCCTCTAAATATTGGCCTTTTTTAACATAAATTTTGTTCATATGTGCATATTTGGTTTTGAAACCATTGCCATGGTCAACCTCAACCAAATTACCATAACCGCCGGCATATTCCGCTCTGGTCACCTTGCCTTTGGCCATGGTCTTGATTTTGTTGCCGGTGCGGCTTGCCAAATCCACACCTTTGTGGCGCGCTTGCTTTTTGTTGAACGGATCTGCTCTGCCGCCGAAACGAGATGTCAACCAATAGCTCCACACGGGTTTGCCCAAAGGAACATATTGCACAATTTCACGATAATAAGCTAAATCATCCACATCTTGATATATTTCCGTGATTTTTTGGCTGATTTTTTTATCTCTTAATTTTGGAGCTTTGTCCGGCTCAAACAAGCCGCCTTTGCCGTCTTTGCGGTTGGCTTGCGGGTTGAAATATAACCCTTGTTTTTTTAATGGAACATTTATCTCTTTGAAGGCACTTTTTATCTTGCCAACTTCTTTTGATGAGATGGTGGAAACTTTTTCCAAAACCTCCATTTCTGCTTCTTTGAGCTCTTCAATGATATCTTCCATCTCATTCATTTGGCGCTTGAGTTCATCGCGCTCGGAAGCGGCAATATCTCTTTGCAAAACAGCTTCGCTTAAAGAAATTTTTTCTTCCAGGGTTTCTTCCGAACCCCAGGTGTTTTCTGATGAAAGTTGCTTGATTTTGTCTTCAACCACACTGGCCTGGCGTTTATATTTTTCAATTTCTTGTTTGGAACCTTTGCCCCCCATGTTGCTCAACATGGAACTGATGTTTTTTTGCATGGACATAAAGTCGCCCATCAAGTCGGCATAAGCATCGCGCGTGCTTTCAAGCTCGCGGTTTTTAACCGAAACCATGGCCCCGGATTTGCTGTATATATGATAAGAATAAAAACTCCAGGCGCCAATAATCAATAAAATACACCAAAAGAAGACCTGAGCCTTTGACGAGATGGTCAAGACTTTGGCACGATTTTGGCTGCGAAAGATAATCTCTTTTTCAGAAAAAAAGCTCTTTTTTTCTCTGAACTTGGGATTATATTCGCCTTTATTTTTGGCGTTCTTTTTACTCATAAACCAGTCCAATTTGTAAAAAATTTATTTCCTTATATACCATAAATTTATAAAAATACAGCTTTTTTATAAACTTATTCAAGGATTCAATATTCGGCTTGTCTTTTTATCACATTTTGTTGTAAATACAATATAGAAATTGGTATTAGGAGTTTGCAATGAAAAACAACACAAAAAGCTTGAAATTTTTCTTTTTAAAAATGTTTGCCACATGGTTTTATTTTGGAAAATTTCCCAAAGCTCCCGGAACCAGCGGCTCTTTGGCAACACTGCCGTTTGTTTATGCTTTGGCTTATTTTTACGGCATGCCCGCGGTTGTTGTTTTTGCGATTATTGTTTCTTTTTTCGGTATTTTTATTGCCGGGGCTTATGCCAAAGAACTTAACAAAAAAGACCCCGGAGAAATTGTCATTGATGAAACAGCCGGTCAGGCTTTTTCTCTGATTTTTGCCGGAACCAACTTGTGGCTCTTTGCGCTTGGCTTTGCGCTCTTTCGCCTGTTTGATATTTCAAAACCCTGGCTTGTAGGCTGGGCTGATAAAAAAGTCAGCGGTGGTTTAGGCATCATGCTTGATGATATTTTTGCCGGAATTTTTGCCGGGATTATTGTCGGAATCGTAAAGTTTTATTACTTTTAAAAATCACTTATTGTCATCCGAATCCAAAATCACAAATTCATCCTTGCCGACCAAGTTTAAGACGACTCTGGCGCGCTCGTCCAGTAAATCTAAATCCAGGCTTGAAGATGACAAAAGTTTGACTTTTTCTTCAAGTTTTACTTTTTGGTTATGATAAGTTTCGGCAATTTTTTGAGCTTCGGAAATTTCATTTTTCAGATATAAAAGCTGCAACAAGCCCCTGTCACCACTTATACCGTGAAAAATAAAATACACAGAAAGCAAACTGCAAAAAATCAGCAAGCCAGAATTTTTTATCTTATTCTGTATATCTATGAAAAAATCCATTTCCCCAAATTCCCAAAATCTTAATTAAGCATCGTTTGTTTATGCTTTATTTCTTTTCAACATATTTAAGTTAATATTTGGTTACGTCACATATCTATTTATGATTTTTTTTAATTTTAATTTAGCACAAACAGCATTAAGAGGGCCACTGTTACAAAACCGGTGACCGCAGCGCGTTGGCGAAGCTTGCTTGCAGAGCTGAGCCTACAAGCCAGATATAGCAACGCAAAAACGCCAAGG
>CALXWB010000064.1 GCA_944392225.1 uncultured Alphaproteobacteria bacterium
TATGTGTTGGTGCGCGGCTCAACCGGCGTGCTTGACTATTTTGCGGTTTTGTTCTTGGTGGAATATGCCGTGTTTTCACCGCTTATGGCCAAAATTGTGACCTTGATTGTCGTGATTTTGCTGAACTATATCTTGGGAAAATTTTTTGTTTTTGCACGAGGAAAAAATGAAAAAGCTTAATTTGTTGCCCGGTCTTATTATCTTTGTAAATTTGTTGTTTTTTACTTTTTGCTTTGCGCAAAAAACAGATTTGCACGTGGATGAGGTTTTTTCTTTCGGACAGGCCAACAGCACAACCGGGGCTTATCTTTTTCCGAATATTGATTCTCGGCTGATTGTTCAGAAACAGCCCATTCTTAACCAGTGGCTTGAACCCTCGTTGCTCTTTGATTATGTGACTGTGCAAAAAGGGGAGCGGTTTGCTTATCAAAATGTGATAAAAAATCTGTCTCAAGGAGTGCATCCGCCATTTTTTCATATGATGCTGCACACGGTTTCTTCTTTTTTCCCCGATGATTTTAGCATTTGGCAGGGATATATTCTTAATTTGCCGATTTTGACGCTGCTTCTTGTCTTCATTTATTATCTGGCGCTTGCGTTGTTTGCACAAGACAAAAAAATGGCTTGTTTGTTTTTGGTTTTTTGCGGATTTTCCTTGTTTGTTTTGAATATGGCCATTTATATTCGGATGTATTTGCTCTGGATGTGTTTGTCTACCGCACTGGTTTATTTTTCTTTGAAGCTGCTGCAGCAAAATACATTCTCTCGGAAAATCTTTTATTTGCTTTTCGGCACGGGTTTCTTATGTTTTTTGACACATATGTATGCTTTGCCGTTTGTTTTCTTTTTATCGGCATCTACTTGTTTGTGGCTTGTAATACGCAAAAATTGGCGCTTGGCTTTTCAGTTCGGCGGAACAATTTTGACCGCACTGGTAGCTGCTTATGCTTGTTTTCCATATCTGCTTGATATTATGTTCCATTCTTCACGCGGGGAACAATTTAAGGCAATTGCCACGCATTTGGATTTTAACGTCTTTGCCGTTACACTTAAATTTGAACGTTTTTACGATCTGATTTTTTCTGAGGTTTTTAACTTTGCCAATGTAAAAGTGGAATATTTGACATTTTTTCTGATTTTGGCTTTTGCTTGGGGATATATGCAGCATATTTATAAAACAAAAATGCTCCCCTATGCCTGGTGGATGCTTTCTTTTGCTTTGCCTTATGTGGGGTTTTTGTCTTTCTTTTCTCCCGATATGGGTGTTTATGATGACAGATATTTCTCCCCGGTGCTGGTTGTTTTTGCTTTGCTGATTTTTTATTGGCTTAATTACTTTTTAAAAACTTTGTTTTTAAGCAAAAAGAAAAGAGTGATGACTTTGGCCTTGTTGGTTGTGCTTAACTTATGTTTTCTTCACTTTAACCAACGCAGTATTTATTTGCTGCCGCAAAGCAGCTTTACCTCATTGCAAAAATTGGTGAAAGATAAGCCCGTGTTGGTGTTGGATGAAAATCATTTTAACTCATTTAATTTGTTTTATTTTTTGTTGCCGACCCAAAAATTTTATATATTCCAAGGGCGCACTCCTCCTTCCAAAGTGTTTGATGAGGCAAAAGGCGGATTTTTGCTCGTTTCTTCGGCAACTTCGGCATGGTATAAGCTCGATGAGGTTGATAGAGCCTATATTCCAAATGAGTGGAAAAGTAAATTTGATTTTTTGGGAACTTATCAAATCGGAATTTATTTTTATGATGTTTATAAAATTAAAGCATAAATTTTATTTTTTCAAAAATGGTTGAACAAAACGATCAAACTTTTTCTCGTTGTTTTTTGACCAACCCAAAACATAATGATTGCCCATGCAAAACAACGGTGTGCCCGCTTTTTCGCCAAGGTCAAATTTTTCGGCACAGGCTTCAAAAAGACGATATCCGGCTGCTTGATAAACATCTACCTTTATCATGTCCAGATTTGGATATTTTTGATTGATATAGCCCATGGCTTGGTGACAATAGGGGCAACCGTCATAAAAAAAGAAATATATCTCATCTTCTTTTATTTTGGCTTCTTGACTGCAGCTTAACAGCACGAAAATGCAGCTTGTCAAAAGAAGAAGCGTTTTTCTCATGGTTGCCCTCCGAATCGTAATCTTAAGCGGCTTTGCCCCAGGCATTTTCTTTGTTTTCTCCTTTTTGGCAGAACAAAACCAAAAGGTATATGTTGCCGGCCAGCTGCAAATAATAAAAAATCAGGGCCAAAGAAGAAGCGCTGGTGGCAAAAACAGCACTTAATATTCCGGGAACAATGCTCATCAACATCCAATACCAACATCTTCCCGTGTCATGCAGGCGGCGAACAGAGATGCTCAAACCGGGCAAGATGAATGCAATAGATACCAAAAGGGACAAAATCGGCATATTAAAAAGACCGCTTATAAAGCTAAAAACAAAAACGGTGATGAACATATAAAGTTGAAAATACCAAAAACCGGCACGGCCGGTGCGGCCTTTGAAGTCAGCATAATGCTCTTTGAAGGTCTCATAACCATAGCGCATAAAATGTGTTTTGAGTTTTTCTATAAAGGTGGTTGTTTGCATGTTTCTTTCCTTGTTGTTGTTTTATGTTTACAGTTTAATTGAGCTCAGAGACTTTGCAATAAAAACTTCTTGCCTATAAACAAAAAAACCGTTTTCTTTTTTTTGAAAACGGTTTTTTCAGGCTTTATTGTGTTTTATTCCGCAATCAACGGTGAGGGGTTTTTGTTAGTGTTTTTATTTTTCAAAAAAACATTGCTGCTTTCTTTTTTGCCCTCAACTTCCAACTGCGGATTGACAAAGTTCATGTTGCCGCGTTCGTAAAAATAAAAATCGCGGCGGATGGCTGCTTTGTCTTTGATGGAAAGCTCGTTCCACTCTTTTTCGCTCATGCCGTATGGATATGTTTGCTGCGTTTGACTGCAGGCCGAGATGAGCGCCATGACACCTAAAAGTAATAATTTTTTCATTTCTTATTTCCTCCTCAATCTTAAATTTTATTATAATTTATTTTTCAAAATTTGAACAGATATATTTTTTTGTTTGGTATAAATTAATTGAATCTTTAGAATCTTGAGCGTAACATCACAGCATAACGAAAACGAATCCTGAAAAGGCTTTGGAAAGGATTTCGTTATAAAAAACAGTTTCAATTATATAAGGAAAAGTTATATGTTGAGTTTGAAAAAATTTGGTGCAATTGCCGCAAGTGTTGCAATGATGTTTGTGGCTTTTGCTTCTTCTGCTCAGGCCTCGGAAATCGATTTGAAAATCCCGATGCTTGATGTCAATTATAATATTTGGGGCGTGGCCCTCACAGGTTCTCAAATCTTGCTTTATGGTTTGGGAATTTGTTTATTGGGCTTTTTGTTCGGCCTTTATGAATTTGTCAAAATTAAAAAAATGCCGGCTCA
>CALXWB010000065.1 GCA_944392225.1 uncultured Alphaproteobacteria bacterium
TCTCCGGCCAAAATGGCGGTGGCTTCATCAAAAGCTTTGTGACAAGTGGGTTTGCCGCGGCGCAGGTCATCATTATCCATGGCCGGTAAATCATCATGAATGAGCGAATAGGAGTGCAACATCTCTAAAGAGGCGCCAACCATGGCTGCCGTTGGGTAGGTGGATATACCATAAAGCTTGGCGGTTTCACAAACCAAAAACGGACGTAAGCGTTTACCGCCGTTCATGACAGAATATTTCATCGCCTCAACCACGCGCCTTTCCGCACCTTGCGGCAGAGGAAAAAGTGTGTCTAAATAGTGGTTGAACTCTTGCGAAAAAGTTTTGAGCTGTTCTTTGATATCAGACATTATTCTTCTACCTTATCTAACGGGGTGGCAGAAATTTCGCCATTGGGAGAAATTTCAATTTTTTCAATTTTCAATTGGGCGTCTTTCAGCTTTTTTTCGCAAAATTGTTTTAAGGCAACGGCTTTTTCATAAGCTTTGACGGCATCGTCCAACTTTATGCGGCCGCTTTCCAGCTCGCGCACAATATTCTCAAGCTGAATGAGCGCATCTTCAAAGCTCAAGTCTTGAATCTCATTTTCTGGCATATCTTTCTCCTTGAATCAATTTGCGCTTATCATAATGCAGTTATTTCTGATTGGCAATTTTAAAAATAAAACTATCGGCTATGTTTTAAAGTTTATATGGCAATTGGTTTTGTTACAACTGGGCAGACATATTAAATTATGCTAAATTAAATAGGTTTGATATGTGTTTTTTTATCGGGAGAAGGATGATGAAACAATTTAGGTTTGCTGACTGTGCCGAAATGCTCAAAGCTATGGCCAACCCCAAAAGATTGGAGATTTTGCTGTTGCTTAAAGGGCGAGAATTTAATGTGAGTGAGTTGGAAAAACTGGTTGATTTGAGCCAATCTTCTCTCTCGCAACATTTGGCTGTGTTGCGCCAGGCTAAAATGGTGAAAACCAGAAGAAAAGCACAAAGCATTTTTTATTCTTTGGCAGATGGAAAAATTGCCGATGTCCTTTTGCTGTTGGAAAAGCTCTACCCAAAGCTTTATACTTATTGATTGTTCAAGCTTTTGAACACTATGCCGTGTTTTTCTTTGTCATAGGCAATGCCTATATTTCCGTTTCTCAATTCTAAAGCATCTTTGCCGAAAATATCATATTTCCAGCCCGATAACAACGGGCTGTTTTGCTCCTTGAAGCAAGCCAAAAGTTTCAGGTCTTCATCCGAGGCAATGAGCTTGGCAACAACACCTTGCTCAGAAGAACGAATTTTTAACAGCAATTTAAGCAGCTCATATAAAGCTTGTGCACCGGCTGATAAGCCTTTGTCTTTTTCCGGGACCACATATTGACTGCGCGGAATGTCACGGCATTGGGCAATAACCTCTAAAATTTCGGCCCCCAGTTTGCCGTTTGCCACATCTTTGCGGATGCTGCGAATTTGCGAAAGCTCTTCTATTGTTTGCGGGCAAAGGGCGGCAATGTTGACCAAACAATCATCTTTGATGATGGATTGACGCGGTGTGTTTTTGCTCTTGGCTCTTTTTTCGCGCCAGGCGGCTAACTCCCTTAAAACCGTGAGCATATAGGCATTGTGCGAGCGGTGTTTGATTTTGTGCCAAACCTCATAAGGGTCGGTCTCATAAGTTTGCGGGTTGCGCAAAATGTCTAACTCTGATTGCAGCCAGCTTTCACGCCCGTTTTCTGCCAGTTTTTGCTTGAAATAGAGATATAAATTAACCAAGTGTGTTACATCGGATATGGCATATTGCAGTTGTTTTTCATCTAAGGGTCTTAACTCCCAGTTGGAGCGGCGGCTGGTCTTGTCTAAATCTATTTTCAAAATGCCTTTAACCAAGCTCTCATAGCCGGCAGATTCGCCATAACCGCAAACCATGGCGGCAATTTGCGTGTCAAAAATGGGCGAGGGTATGTGCCCGCTCAAATTATATATAATTTCAATATCTTGGCGGCCGGAGTGAAAAACTTTGACAATGTTTTCATTTTGCATGAGGGCAAAAAAGGCCGATAAATCCAGCCCTGAAGACAGCGGATCAACAATGGCGGCTTCTCCCTCGGCGCCAACTTGGATGAGGCAGGGTTCGGCATAGTAGGTTTTTTCGCGCAGAAATTCTAAATCTACCGTGATAAAGGGTTTTTGTTCCAATTTTTTGCAAAAGTCTTGCAGTTTTTCTGTGGTTTCAATCAAATTTATCATACTTATTTTAATTCCGTTTTTCTTTACTTAGTTCGTTTATAGAAGAATTTTTTTGCACTGGCAATCTATTTTTTATAATAATTTTCTTGATTTTGTCTAAAAATGTGTTACTAGTGGACTATTCAAAATCTTATTAGTTTTATATATATGCTTATGGAACCAAATATCGCAGTGGCTTTAATGCCAACAAATCGGGTGACGGGCTTTTTAAATGCCTTGCCGCAAGGAACAAGGTCTTATATGGCTTTGTTGTTTGGAATGAAATGTCGCCAAGAGGCGGTTGCTCTTATCGGTGAAGAAAAAGAAGTGCAAAAATATTTGGCTTCTTTTCCTGAAGATTCTGCCATAAGGTATTATTTTCCTAAAGAAAATGAAAAAGGACGCGCTAAAATTTCGCGCTTCGTTTTTTCTTGCAAAGAAAATATGCTTTATGAAATGTGGCAAGAATGTTGCAAAATTTGCAATAGTTTCTCGCCGCAACAGCTTAGAAAGCTCAACTTTGCGCTCTTCTTTGACGAGGAAAGCAAACAGATTTATTTTCAGTCTTATTCAGAAATTGCAGATGATGATTGGGCTCAAATGATGAGTGAGTTCAACCTTAATCTGGAGTCTGATAAAGATGGAAGATGGAAAATCAAAGTGGCAGTTATTGCCTCATGTGATATTCAAAAAAATTATTAATTAAAAAACAAAACATTAAGAAAATGAAAAATTTTTTCCAAACTACGGCTGAGAGGGAAATTGTTTCTAACGTGTTGAACGATTTCCCAGAGATTAAAGTGTCAGATGAAGTAAAAATGCCGGAGAATGTTCGGGCCATTGAGCTGCCGGATGCGGAAACGGAAAAATATGCCCGCCGTTTGGCCGAGGCTTTTGAACGCCATAACTGCTCTTGGGAAGCTTGGCTCGAGCCGGAGACAATCGACTTTGCCAACCTGATCCCGCTG
>CALXWB010000066.1 GCA_944392225.1 uncultured Alphaproteobacteria bacterium
GTAGAAATAATTGTTGTCCAAACTTGAGACACACCCCAAGCAGCGACCATCATTGACAAAGCGCACATACCGGCGCCGATATAAGCCATAGGTTCCATTTAATATACTCCATTTTAACAAACCAATTAATCAAAACATAATTATACGCGAGCCTGCAAAATTTTAGTGGCTATGAATGGCATCACTAAGATAAATGCAGCTCAAAACAGTGTAAATAAATGCTTGCAAAAGAGCAATAAAGAGCTCAAAAACCACGATGCAAGCATTAAAAGCCAAAGGCACGATTCCGCCAATTCCCAAAGCCAAAACAAACCCGGCAATAATCTTGAGCATAATATGTCCAACGGTCATATTTGCCACCAAACGAACGGTAAGGCTGAAGGGTTTTGAGAGAAAAGAAATCATTTCAATCGGCACAATAAGCGGGGCCAAAGCAGCGGGGATTCCCTTGGGCATAAAGGTTCTTAAATAGCCCCATTTTTTCTTCTTGATGCCGATGCATATATTGAACAAAAGAGCAATCAGGGACAAACCGCCCACGGCAGCCACGTGTGATGTAAAAGTGAAAGAATACGGCATCAAGCCGAGCAGGTTTCCCAAAGCCACAAACAAGAAAAGTGTAAAGATAAACGGGAAATAGCGCAAAGCCTCAGCCCCGGCATTTTCCTTCAAAAGGTTAGAAACAAAACCGTAAATGGCCTCCGGCACCGATTGCGAGAGCGAAGGGACGATGGTTCTTCTGCGCAGGCAAAAAGCAAAAATCAAGCTGGAAACAACCACAGCCAACACCATAAACAAAGAAGAGTTGGTAAAAGAGATATCATATCCCCCGACCTTAATTGGAATAAGCGGTTGAATATTAAATTGTTCCATAGGGTTAGACACTGGTTTTACTCCTTACGTTTTTCTTCACTTTTGGCAAACTTATAAACATTCAGAACGCCGGCCGCACCGCCGAGAAACAGAAAAATTATCAGCAACCAAGGTTTGGTTTCAAGCCAATCGTCCAAAAAATATCCGATGGCACCGCCGGCCAAAACGCCGGATAAAAGTTCTGTTCCCACCCGAAAACCGATTCTTGAAAAGCGCTCAAAATCTGTTTCATCTTTGCGGCTATCGGCCTTATTTTTTTGCTGTTTTTGCAAAGACTTAATGCGTTCATCAAGTTTTTTCAAATCTTCGGGCACATTCTTCATCATATTTACCTTTTAAGAACAAAATATTACCGACATGGTTAAAGAAACGCTAATTTTTTATTTTTTATCGTCAGGCATATATTTTTTTATCAATTCATCGAACTGAGCAAAATTTGGTGTTCCGTAGATAATCTCACGTCCTTTAACGCTGGAAATCACGAAAGAAGGCGTCCCCGAAATGCCCAAATTGGCAATACCGAACTGGCGAACTTGGATAATTTCCTCGGCTTTTTCCTTATCGGCCAAACATTTTTCTGCCGCATCAGAGGTTAAACCGTTGAGCGCGGCATATTTTATGAAATATTTTTTAGGATCGGAAGTAAGCCCCCATTCTCTTTGTTTTTCAAAAAGCTGGTCCGCCACTCTGAAAAACTTTTCTCCCTCAAAGCAATGAGCCAACAAAGACGCCTGCATGGAGTTTCTATCTAGGGGAAAATCATCAAAAATAAGGCGCACCGAGCCGGCATCAATATATTTTTCTTTAATTTGCGGCAAGGTTTTCAGCTGAAATTGCGCACAATGATAACACCCGAAAGAAGAAAACTCATAAATAGTCACCTTAGCCTTGTTGCTGCCGAGTTGCGGTCCCCAGGGAATGAGCAGATTCGGTGCAATTTCTCCCTTAGTGCCGACCTTATCGGCCGCCTGCGCATTTTTGACCAAAACAATGCTGCCGTCGGGATTCAAAACAAAACCTTTCAAAGACATATAAGTTCCGAAAGCAAGCAAAAAGACGGCCACGCCGGCCACAATCGAGCTTATTTTTTTTATAAAATTTTCAAACTTCATTTTTTTCACTTTTCATTCAAATGATTATCATTAAAAATACTATGCCCCAATTTTATTAAAATTTCTTTTAATTTCTGATTTTTAATTTCTGAAGAAACATCTTCAATAAAAGCATTTTCCTCAACGGTCACCAAATCGGGCTTTGGAGCATTTTCAATCGGGGTATCTTCATAAAGCGGAATGGCAGAATTTTGCACGATTTTGATTTGTGAAACCGCCTTATAACCAAAATAAGCATTAATTTTTTCCAAGATAAAATTTTCTCTGTGTTTTATCTCCAAAGCAAAAGCGCCGGTCGGCACCTGAAGGAGCAAAACGCCGTTGTTTTTTTCTTCGCGTTTGAAGTCAATTTTTTGCGGAAAGCTATAATTTGCCAGCTCTTTTCCCACGATTTTATCCCAATTGGTGAGGATATCAATTTCCATAAAGCCTTTTTTACCGAAGAGTTTTTTTGTAATAGGAGACAAAGTTTTAGCCAACGCGGTCAAATCAAAGGTTGAGCGTTCTTCTTTTGGGGCGGGTTGTTTAATATCAAATTCGTTTTCAGTCATGGGTTTAAGTTAGCAACAAAATATCAACAAAGCAACAGCTGTTTATTGCTTTGTATAAATTAGATGCATATAATAGCTTGTAATTTGAAAAGGACAAAAAGATGGATTGGTTTTTGCTGATAAAAGCGGCCATGGCTCTCATATTTGTTTTAGGCTTGTTGTTTTTAACAATCGGCAGTCTCAAATATCTGGAAGACCGTGGCATAAAGGGCATGTTTAACAAAAACGCCCCCAAAAAAAAGCGTTTGGAAGTTTTGGAGTTCAAACGCCTTGATGGCAAAAACGCCCTTGTTCTGATTCGCCGTGACGAGGCTGAACACCTGCTTCTGATTGGCTCATCGGCACAAGTGATTGAAAAAAACATCTCGCAAACAAAACAAGAAAGCAACAATCATGAATAAAAAGCATTTGTTTTTAAGCATACTTTTGTTAGGAATTTTCTTTGCCGACATGGCTTTTGCCCAATCGCTCAACATCAGCGTGGCCGATAACCCCACGGGCTCAACCACGGCCAGAATCTTCAACATCATCATGATTATCACCGTTTTGTCGGTCGCCCCTTCCATTTTGATTATGATGACTTCTTTCACGCGGTTGATTGTTGTTTTTTCGCTCACACGCAGTGCTTT
>CALXWB010000067.1 GCA_944392225.1 uncultured Alphaproteobacteria bacterium
CCACTGTCAAAAGGAGAGATTCTGACCAAGCGATGCACCCCTGTTTCCGACTTGAGCCAACCATAAGCATTGTGCCCGAGAACCTTTATGGTCACGGATTTTATGCCCGCTACATCACCCTCTTCTTCTTCCACAAATTCTACCTTATATTTATGTGCCTCGGCCCAGCGCGTATACATTCTCAACAGCATTTGTGCCCAATCTTGCGCTTCGGTCCCCCCTGAGCCGGAATGAATTTCCAAAAAGGCATCATTGGCATCCACTTCTCCTGAGAGCAATGCCTCGAGCTCACCTCGTTTGGTTTGTTTTTTCAGCTCTTCCAACTGAGAGGAAACTTCATCTAAAACACTCTCGTCTCCTTCGGCCTCTGCCAGCTCCGCCAACTCCATGCTATCGGACAACTTTTTTTCCATGGATTGAAAATTTTCTATATTTTCTTCCAAGTTTGTTTTTTCACTCATCAGTTTTTGAGCTTGCTCGGGATTGTTCCACAAATTGGCATCTTGCGACAAGCTGTTGAGCTCATCTAGGCGCAACAACGCATTGTCATAGTCAAAGAGACCTCCTCAGCAGTGCTAAAGACTGCTTTATCTCTTCTGCCATATTTGTTATTTCTGCACGCATTTTTCTCTCCGTTTAATATTCTGCACCCAACATAAAATCATCATCCTCCGAAGACTGATACGTCTCAGGCGCAGGTATGTTTTCCGCCTTATCATCTGTTTCCGGCTCCGTGCCGCCGCTGATGATTCTTTGTTTGGTTTTATCAAAACTATAGTCTGGCTTCAAGGCTTCTATAATCACGGATTTATCGCTCGGCATGGCCGGACGCCCGGTATCATAATTGATACGCACCAGCTTTATCCCGGTTGGTATACGGAACGGAATATCCGGCTGGTTGGCCAAGGCCTGTTCCATGAAGTTTTTAAATATCGGCAAGGCCGCCGCTGCACCTGTTTCATAGCGACCCAAGGTGCGCGGGTTGTCAAAACCGACATAAACCGCCACCACTAAATCGGGTGAAAAGCCTACAAACCATGCGTCTTGCGTATCATTTGACGTGCCGGTTTTGCCGCCTAAATGTTTTTTGATGGATCTTAATCTGGCGCCGGTGCCGCGAACAGCCACGCCTTCCAACATGGAGGTGATTTGATATGCACTCAGCGGATCTACAATTTGTTCTCTATTGTCTTGCAACTCGGGAATCTCTTGTCCGTCGCCCCAAGCTTCAACATTGCAGTTTTTGCATTCTCTTTTATCTTGTTTCAAAATATTGCGACCAAATCGATCTTGAATTTGCTCCACAAAATATGGCTTAACATCCTTGCCGCCGTTAACCATGACGGCATAGGCTCTGGCCATGTCTATAACGTGGGTTTCTCCTGCGCCCAAAGACATGGACAGCAAGTGCGGCAAATTGGGATTGACACCCAGCTTTTTGGCATATTCTGCAACCTTATCCATACCTAAGTCTTGTGCCAGGCGCACGGTCATCAGGTTTTTGGATTTTTCAATGCCTTGACGCAAGGTCATCAAACCATAAAACTTCTTGGAATAGTTTTCGGGTTTCCATTTTGGCAAGCCCGGGCCTTGGTCTAATACAAACGGGGCATCCAAAATCAGATCGTTGGGAGAATAGCCATTGTCCAACGCTGCCAAATAAACTATCGGCTTGAAAGCAGATCCGGTTTGTCTTAAAGCTTGGGTGGCGCGGTTAAACTGTGACTTTTTAAAATCATATCCGCCAACAGCTGCCAAAACTTTACCCGTGTGCGGGTCCAGCGCAATCAAGGCGCCTTCCACATTAGGCACCTGGCGCAGATAATAGCTGTTTTCGGCAAGGTTTTTGTTTTTGGCCGTTTGAGCGGACACTTTTTCCACCAAAATGATATCTCCTTCATGCAAAACCTTGGCAACCGAGTTCGGCGCATCGGTAATGCCTTGGTTTTTTAAGGTTTTTCTGGCCCATTTGACCAAAGAAAGCGGAATTGTTCCCTCTTGCCCTGCCGCGGTTTCAATTTTGGCTTCATTGGTATCTACAGACAAAACAATGGCTTTTTCCCAGCCTTTTTTACTCCCCGCCGGCATTTTGAACTCAGCCAAGGTTTCTTTATATTTATCATCCAGCGGAATGTTTTTCAACGCACCGCGATAACCATGTCTTGTGTCATAATTTTCAATTTCTTGGCGGAAAACTTTGGTGGCAATTTTTTGCAATCTCGGATCAACCGTGGTTCTGACGATTAGGCCGCCTTCATACAAGGCTTCCGAACCAAATTTTTCACTGATTTCGCGGCGAACTTCTTCGCTGAAATAGTCAGCATCTTGCACAAACTCATTATCTCTGTCTATGGTTTCAAGCGGTTTGCTCTGTGCAATTTGGGCTTCATCTTCACTAATGTATCCTTCCTCATACATACGCGATATCACCCAATTGCGACGTGCCACGGCTGCCTCATATTTGGTCTTGGGATTATAGTTGTTTGGTCCCTTGGGCAAAGCTGCCAAATATGCTGCTTCTTCAATGCTCAGTTTATCAAGCGGTTTGCCAAAATAGTTCAAAGCCGCAGCGGCCACACCATATGAGCGATTGCCTAAATATATTTCATTTAAATACAGCTCTAAAATATGGTCTTTGGTAAAGGCTTGTTCCATGCGCGTGGCCAAAATGGCTTCTTTGATTTTGCGCGTGTATGAAAGCTCGGAAGAAAGCAAAAAGTTTTTAGCTACTTGCTGCGTGATGGTTGAAGCACCTGCCGGTCTTCTGCCGGTGCCGATATTTTTGATATTGCCGATAACGGCCCTGATGATGCCAAAATAATCCACCCCGGAGTGATGATAAAAGTTTTTATCTTCTGCCGAGATAAATGCTTGTTTGACACGTTCGGGAATCTTGTCTATCGGCACGAACAATCTTTTTTCGCTGGCATATTCTTTCAAGAGCTGTCCGTCTCCGGCATAAAGACGCGTGGTAACAGCCGGCTCATATTTTGCCAGTTGGTGATAATCGGGCAGCTGATCGGCATATTCCCACAGTGAGCTTATGACCAACACAAAAACAATGACGGCAAAAAAGAAGCACGTGCTCAAGAATGAAGATAATGTTTTAAACATCCTACCTCGGTTTTATCATGA
>CALXWB010000068.1 GCA_944392225.1 uncultured Alphaproteobacteria bacterium
TTTGCTTGCTCAATAACAAAACTACGCCTCTTGCGGTATAAAACGCCGGAGCATCGGCGTTTTATATCCTCGAGCCTCTATCGAGGTCGCTGGTTCGATATCAACTTATTTGAACCATAAAAAAAAACCACCGCAAGGGTGGCCTTTTTTATGGTCGGAATGACTGGACTCGAACCAGCGACCTCTTCGTCCCGAACGAAGCGTTCTACCAGGCTGAACTACATTCCGTTTGTCTTAACTCGTATGTAAATAACACAAAAAAAAAATTAAACAAGTCTTTTTTTTGTTTTTTTCTGCTTTTTTATCTTATGCCTTTGATATTTTTAAAATTTTTTCCAAATTGAAATATCTTGGCTCGTTTCTTTGGGCACAGATTGCCAGCAATTTCCCTTCAACCACGCGTTTGGGCAAAATGAGCCGTAAACTCTTTTCTCCGCTTGCTTTCTCATATTCAATTTTGAGCTTTTCCTGATGCTTGATTGCCTGATCTATCAGTGCGGTGCGGTTTTCTTCCGATAATTCTTGCGGAATGTAGCGGTTCATAAATTCAAAAATCCGCTCGTCGGTCAAAATATGTCTTCTTTTAATTTCTTTGGTTAAGCTCAAGCCTTCAAAAGAGGTGCAGCGGCTCAAAGCCACGTATAATTGCCCGGTGGCAAAGGTGCCGCGGCCGATGTCTATGGTTACATGGTCAAAGGTCTTGCCTTGGCTTTTGTGAATGGTTACCGCCCAGGCCAGCTTAAACGGAAACTGCGTGAAAGAGCCCACAACTTCCGATATTATCTCTTTGCCTTCCAAAGTATATTTGAAAATTTCCCAAGAGTAGGGAAAGACTTCTACCAGCTTTCTATTACTTTCCAATCTCACCGAGAGGTGCTTTATTTTGCCGTTTTCAAGAAAAATTTTTTCAATATAGCCCAAACTACCGTTAACCCATCGGTTTTTACTGTCATTGTTCAAAAACATAATCTGCGCCCCGGTCTTGAAATATAACATCTCGCCGTTGGGGTATGATTCTTGGTTGAAGTTGCCATCAATGATTGCCGCGGCACAATAGGTGATGCCGTCAAGCTTGTTTAAATGTTGTTGGTTGATCTCTTCTGCCAGGGCATTGGTAGAAGTGAGAAAAATTTGAAAGTCTGTTAAATTATAAAAATTTTGTGTCACATTCAGGCGGCCGTTGAGTTTTTGCAAATCTGCCTCTGTTACCGAGTTGGTGCGAAAACGGCTTAACATCTCTATAAAATCTTTATCCCTTTGACGGTAAATTTTATGCAACTCAATAACTTCTATGGTGATTTTTTTGAAAACCTCGGCATCAAAAAAATAAGGTGAGGCATATTTTTGGTAAAAATAGGTTTGTTCTGCCCCGGTTATCACCGGCGGTAATTGATATAAATCACCGACAAAAACCATTTGCACACCGCCGAAAGGGGCATCTTTTTTGGGTCCGTATAATTCCAGAAAGGCATTGATACAATCAAGCAAATCCGCCCGCAACATGGAAACTTCATCTATCACCAAGGTCTCTAAATTTTTGAAAATGCGTTTGCTCCTGGGCGTAAAATCTCCCGATTTTATTTTTTCCGGCGTGATGTTAATCGGAAAACCAAAAAAACGATGCACGGTTTGGCCTTTGATGTTTAAGGCGGCAACGCCGGTTGGGGCTACAAAAACAATGTTTTTGTTAATATGTTCGCGGCAATATTCCAAAAAGGTGGATTTTCCCGTGCCGGCTTTGCCCGTGACAAAAACATGCTTTGAGCTTTTGTCAATGATGTCAAAAGCTTTGATAAATTCTTCTGTTTTTTCAAGTTGCAGCGGCATGTTTCTCCTCTCTTTGGAAAATATATTATCTGATTTTTTTGATAATTGATTTGAAAATTTAAATTTATTCACTATATTATATAAAAAACTAACGGAGAACGGATACTATGGATGAAGCTGCTCTTTTTTGTTTGACAAACGGACTTTATGTGCTGGGTGCCGATGATAACGGAACACCCGCGGGCAGTTTGATTGATGCTGTTTCTCAGGTGGCGCATGCACCGAATATCATCATTATATCTTGCGGAAACAACAGCTATACCAAAGAGGTGGTAGAACGCACAAAACTTTGTTCCGTTTCTGTTTTGGGAAGATCTTGCAACCCGTTCGTGGTGGCAAATTTTGGTTTTCAGTCTTCGCGCAATGTGAAAAAATGGAATAATGTGCCGCATAGCATGAAAGATAATCTGCCATATTTGGCTGATTGTACGGCTGTTATTAAAGCAAAAGTCTTAAATCAACAAGTTTTTTCCAGCAATACTCTGTTTGTGGCCGAAGTGCTTGAGGCCGAATGCAAAAGCAAAGATGAGCCTTTGACTTATGCCGATTATCGTAACGGTTTCAAAGACAAGGTCATGCAGAGTTTTAATGATTATAAAAAAACTAAGGTCTAATTTAATTTTAAGGAGAAAAATATGACTGAGACCAAAAAAAACTTGAAATGGGTTTGCACCGTTTGCGGATATGTTTATGACGAAGAAACCCCGTTTGAAGATTTGCCGGAAGATTGGGTTTGTCCGTTGTGCGGCGTGGATAAGTCTTTCTTTGAACAAAAAGAAATGTAATTTTATTCTAAATTATATAAAAAAAGCTCCTCATTTGAGGAGCTTTTTCTGTTGGTTGATATTCTTATTTTTGCGGAGCCAAGCTGATGGTTTGGCCGTCTAAAGAATATTTTTCAACTTTGCTGCTTTGGGCTGTTTCTTGGAAAGATTCAGCCAAAGCATTTTGTGCCAACATGGCTTTTAATTGCGGTCTGATGGTTTTCAAATCTGCCGGTTTGGAATCTCTGATATCTTCTACCATAATGATATGGTAGCCAAACTGAGTTTTGACCGGGGTTTTGGAATATTCGCCTTTTTTCATCTTGAAAGCGGCATTGGCAAATTCGGGAACCATAACACGTTTGGTGAAATAGCCAAGCTCAGGTTTGTCTTTGCTATATTTCTTGGCCAAAGCATCAAATTTTTCGCCTTTGTTTAATTT
>CALXWB010000069.1 GCA_944392225.1 uncultured Alphaproteobacteria bacterium
CCATTATCCAAATTTTACTAAAATCTCAGAGAACGCGGGAAATAGAGTGGTTTTAGGAGCGAGAAAAATTCTAGTGTACATAGAAGTACATGAATTTTTCGAGACGACGCTAAACTGCTCTAGTTCCCCGTTATATGAGATTTCTCAAAAAATCGGAGAATGCGGGAAATAATAAGATTTAAGGAAAATTGTGAAGGAGTGTACATAGAAGTACATGACTGAACAATTTATCTGCAAAATCTGTATTAGTTCCCCATTATACGATTTTTATTAAAAAATCGGAGACGGCCGCCAAAGAAAGCACCTAAATGTGCTTTCTTTAAGGAGACGCAATGAGACTAGGCTTTGGAAGAATGCGACAGCTTTCGTAACAAAGCCTTAGTCGGAATTGCGGTGAGTAGTAGGCGCCGAGGGAAAAAGTACCGCAGCGTACATAGACGTACGTGAGGAAACTTTTTACCCGACGGCAACGCACTAATCACCCATTATACGGTTTTTTATAGCTTGGCGGCGATTTCCTCAATCTCATAACATTCAATCATATCGCCTTTTTGAATGTCATTATAGTTTTCAAAACTGATACCGCATTCATAGCCTTCGCGAACTTCTTTAACATCTTCTTTGAAGCGTTTGAGCTGTCCGATAGAGCCATCGTGAATAACCACGTTATCACGCAGCAAGCGGATTTTGGCACCACGTTTGACCAGACCTTCGGTAATCATACAACCGGCAACCTTACCCACGCCGGTAATATTATAAACTTCGCGAATTTCGGCATAACCCAAAAGTTTTTCACGCAACTCGGGTGAAAGCATACCTTCCAAGCCCTTCTTAACATCATCGGCCACATCATAAATAATGGAATAGTATTTAATTTCCACCCCGTCACGACGAGCCATATCGCGTGCTTGCGGAATGGCACGAACATTAAAGCCGATAATCAAAGCATGCGATGCTTTGGCCAAAGAAATATCCGATTCGGAAATCGGGCCGACGGCCGAGTGCAAAATCTGCACGGAAACTTCATCAGTGGAAAGCTTGTTCAAAGTGCCTTCCAAAGCCTCAATAGAGCCCTGAACATCGGCTTTGATAATAATCGGCAAATGTTTAGATTCACCGGATTTGATTTTATCCATCATCAATTCCATTGCCGATTTGGCCGACTTCACAATCTTGGCATCACGTTCTTTGCAAATACGATAGTTGGTCACTTGTTTAGCCTGAGCTTCATCAGCTACCACAATAAAGTCATCACCGGCGGCTGGCGTGCCTTGCAAACCCAAAACCTCAACCGGCGTGGCTGGTGTGGCTTCAAAGACCTTTTTGCCGTTTTCATTAAACATGGCGCGAACATGGCCCCATTCTTTACCGGCAATGATGATATCACCGACTTTAAGCGTGCCGTTTTGCACCAAAACCGTGGCCACGGAGCCGCGGCCTTTTTCCATTTTGGCCTCAATCACGGCACCTTGCGCCGGACGATTCGGATTAGCTTTCAAATCCAAAATTTCGGCTTGCAACAAAATGGCTTCCACGAGCTTATCGATATTGATGCGTTTTTTGGCAGAAACTTCGGCGCACAAACAATCGCCACCCATTTCCTCAACGGCAATTCCATGTTGCAACAAGGCGGTTTTAACCTTCATCGGGTCAGCCCCTGGCAAATCGATTTTGTTAATAGCCACCACGATTGGCACTTCAGCGGCTTGAGCATGGCGAATAGCCTCAATGGTTTGCGGCATAATACCGTCATTGGCGGCCACCACCAAAACCACAATATCTGTCACCTTGGCACCGCGAGCGCGCATTTCGGAAAATGCTTCGTGACCCGGTGTATCAATAAAAGTGATTTTGTCACCGGTTTTAACGGTAATTTGATAAGCACCGATATGTTGCGTAATACCACCGGCTTCTTTAGCGGCAACGTTGGTTTCACGCAAAGCATCAAGCAGTGATGTTTTACCATGGTCAACGTGCCCCATAACGGTAACGACCGGCGGTCTGGGGAGCAAATCTTCCGGCTTATCTTCAGCACCGCCCAAACCGAGCTCAACATCGCTGTCAGCCACGCGTTTAACTTTGTGTCCAAACTCTTCCACCACAATCTGTGCCGTATCGGCATCAATGGGTTGGTTGATCGTGGCCATCACGCCCAAAGACATGAGTTTTTTAATCACATCGGCACCTTTTTCAGCCATACGGTTAGCCAGTTCCTGAACGGTAATCACTTCAGGAACAACAACTTCGCGCACAATTTTTTCTTGCGGTTGTTGCGGGGCCTGTTGTTGCGGTTTAGGTTGTTTTTTCTTATAGCGACGACGCGGGGCTCCAAAGCCATAATCATCATCATCGTCATCACCGCTCATATAATTATTGACATTAAACTTTCCGCCGCCGCGTTTTTGCGGTTCAAAACTGCGTTTAGTAACTTTTCTTCTGTCTTGCTCATAGACATCATCTTTGGCAGAAGATTTTTTATTATAGCGCTGATTTGAATCATCGTCATCATCATCATCATAATCGCGATTTTTCTTCTGTTTATAAGACTTTTCTTCAGGCTCGGCAAAATCATGAGCTTGTTTAACGGCCGGTTGTTCTGTTTTTTCTTTAGCCTGAACTTGTGCTTTGGCTTTTTCCTCAGCTTCTTTTTTAGCTTTTTCGGCAGCTTGTTCGGCAGCAACTTTTTCAGCCTCAGCTTTTTCTTGCATTTCTTTTGCTTTTTGCTCTTCTTGCAATTTTTGGCGTTGAAGGGCCTTAGCCTCTTCTTCCTGTTTGCGTTTAGCTTCGTGTTCTTTAGCTTCGGCAATCAAGCGGAGCTTGGCCGCGGTTGCTTCATCAATTTTCACTTTTGTTTCGGCTGCGGGCTGATTTTGGTTAATAACTCTTTTTTTGCGCACTTCAACCTGCACAACTTTTTTCCCTTCATTAGCCGGTTTAACCTTATCACCAAGCTTCAATGTCAGGGTAGATTTTCCTGATAATGTTAACTTACCTTTTGCATTATCTTCCGTCAT
>CALXWB010000070.1 GCA_944392225.1 uncultured Alphaproteobacteria bacterium
ACCTTATCACCAAGCTTCAATGTCAGGGTAGATTTTCCTGATAATGTTAACTTACCTTTTGCATTATCTTCCGTCATTATATATCCTTCACTGTTATCCAATATTCTAAGAATTCAAGAAATCTTCCAATCTGGAAATTTCACTTTTAACGGCATTTGCCATTTCGCCGTGCAAAAAAGCAACATGCACTGTATTAACCTTATCTAACTCTTTGTCCAACTCCTCACTGTTAAAAGTATGAAAGACCTGTAAATTCTTAGCCATATTCATAATTCGGTCATGCCCGTCATGGCCGGCATCTTTGGCCTCCAAAACAAAAGCGGCCTTGTTTTTCTTCAATGCATCGCAAACTTTTTCAAAGCCGGTCACAAGCACACCGGCCTTACGAGCTAAAGAAATAGCATCTAAAGCGCGTTTTTGCAACAATTTTTGCACCGTTTCCACCAAGTCTTGCGAAACATGGGCTTTGGTTTTCAAAACTTTGGCAAACAAATTTTTTTCAACTGCGATCGACAAACTTTTTTTAGAGTTTTTGACCCACACACCTTTACCCGGCAATTTTTTCTTAAAATCGGGAACAATCTGGTTATCAGGCGTGAGGGTGAAACGCAGCAAATTTTCCTTTGGCAGCGTTTCACCGCAAACAATGCATTTTCTTGTTTCTTCAGCCTTCATTTGAGCTACTCGGCATCCTTATCTGTTTTGTTTTCATCATCAAACCAGTGTTGGCGTGCAGCCATAATGATTTTGTTGGCCTCGTTAACGGAGATGGTATTTTCACCCAAAATCTCAATCAACTCATCAGCGGCCAAATCAGCCAAATCATCTATGGTTTTGATGCCTTTGTCGGCCATGGTCAAAATCATATCACGATCAAGGCCTTCAATATTTTGGATTTGCTCATCAATACCCAAAGTTTTGCTCTTTTCTTCAAACTCTTGGTTGCGTTTTTCAACAAAAGCTTTAGCTCTGGCTTGCAATTCTTTGGCCACGTCTTCATCAAAACCTTCAATTTCGGCCAATTCCTGCAACGGAACCATAGCCACTTCATCAATGGTGGAGAAGCCTTCGGCAATGAGGAGGTGAGCAATCATTTCATCAACATCCAAAGCTTCCATAAAGCGTTGTGAACGAACCTTATTTTCGTTAGAGCGACGTTCTTGTTCTTGCTCTTCGGTCAAAACATCAATTTCTGAACCGATGAGTTTGGAAGCCAAACGCACATTTTGACCTCTGCGGCCGATGGCAATGGAGAATTGTTCTTGCGGAACAACCACTTCAATACGGTTGTTTTCCTCATCCAAAACCACTTTGGTCACCTCAGCCGGAGCAAGAGCGGCAACAATATATTGTGCTTTGTCATCAGAATAAGGAACAATATCAATTTTTTCGCCTTGCAACTCGGTCACAACGGCCTGAACGCGAATACCGCGCAAACCAACGCAAGCACCAACGGCATCAACGGTCACATCATCGGTTTTAACGGCAATTTTTGCCTTTGAACCGGGGTCGCGAGCCACAGACATGATTTTGACAATACCGTCATAAATTTCCGGCACTTCGGAAGTGAAGAGTTTGGCCAAAAATTCAGGGCAAGTTCTGGACAAGAAAATTTGCGGACCTTTGCTTTCTTTGCGCACATCCAAAACATAAGCACGAACACGGTCGCCGTTTTTGAACTTTTCTCTGGGGATAATTTCATCGCGACGCAAAACAGCCTCTGCCTTGCCGATATCCAAAACCACATTGCCAAACTCCACACGTTTAACCGTGCCGTTAACAATGGTGCCGATTTTTTCTTTATATTCTTCATATTGTTTGTTGCGCTCGGCATCACGCACTTTTTGCACAATAACTTGTTTTGCGGTTTGAGCGGCAATACGGCCAAAATCAATCGGCGGCAGATTATCTATAATATATTCGCCAACCTTAATATCTTTGTTATAAGCTTTGGCTTGTTTCAAAGTCATTTGAGTGACTTCATTTTCAATTTGGTCTTCAGATTCAACCACTTCACGATAACGAGACAAGGTGATGGCACCTGTTTTGCGGTCGATATGAGCTCTGATATCATGTTCAAAACCATATTTAGAGCGGCCTGCTTTTTGAATGGCAATTTCCATTGCTTCCAAAACATCTTCACGATCAATATTTTTCTCACGTGCCACGGTGTCGGCAACTAAGATAATTTCAGGTCTTGGCATACTTTCAATATTTTGCATTTTCAATCCTTCATAAAAAAATATTTATTAAAAAAATTATTCAGCATCAAGCTCAACGGCTTCATCATTTTCGTGAGCAGCCATATATTCGGCCAAAAGCTCATCGGTCAGCACAATTTTTGCTTTGGAAATGTCAGAAAATGGGATGGTATATTCCTTACCGTCCATCTCCAGCACAATATCATCGTTGTCTGACACAGATTTTGTTTTACCCTTAAAGCGTTTGCGTCCGTCCACCTCAACAGAGGTTTCGATTTTGGTTTCATAGCCCAAAAATCTTTTGAAATGTTGCGGTTTGGTCAACGGTCTGTCGAGCCCCGGGGAGCTGACCTCCAAAGAATATTGCTCATCTATCGGGTCTTTTTCATCCATCACTTCCGAAATTTTGCGGCTGACGGTAGCACAATCATCCACATTAATTTCTTTGCCGTCTTTGCGATCAATCATAATCTGCAAAGTTGGATTTTTTTGCCCGATAGTCAAGATTCGCACCGTTTCATAGCCCAAGCCTTCAACAATCGGTTCAATCAAATCGCATAAAGGGTGTTTTGTCTGCATTGTGTTTTCCTTAACAAAGAAGCGGGGTTTTTGACCCCGCCTCATATAATATTATCAATTATTGTCTAGAGCTATAACATAAAAGTTTTTAAAAATCCAGCATTTTTTTCTTCATTCGGTATAAAATTC
>CALXWB010000071.1 GCA_944392225.1 uncultured Alphaproteobacteria bacterium
TCTTTGTCATCCTCACCGCTGTAAGCTTTACTGAACCACGCGTCTAACGCGTGGTTTTCTAGATACAACAAAAAAGCCCGTTCTTTAATCAGAACAGGCTTTTTTTTCTACTCTGCATCGCACACGGGCCACCAACAAAGTTTTTCATCCTTATTTTTCAAAAAATAGCCATAAGGATCATTTAGGAAAAAAGCAACAATTTGATCTTTTTCCATACTGCCGAGCAACATATCTTTTTGCTCTTCAGACAACTTTGAAAACCCAAAGGCCATACGCAGTTCTTCAAACAAAGCATGAAGTCTTCCCCTCTGAGCACCGATAAAATAGCTCAATTCCAACACATCGGGGAGCCGCCATGGCTGAGAAGGAAGAGGCACAAGTTCGCTCATCTGTTTTTCTGCCTCTTGCATATCCAAATTTTTCAAAGGCTGGAAGGCAAACCAAACTTTTTTTGTGCCCAAGATTTTCACTCCGAAAGCAAGTGGTCTTTTGGTTAAATCAAAACATTGAGTTATTTCCCCGTTTTCATAATAAATGTCAAACGGGGCCCCAAAAGACAAAAACTTTTCTTGCAAGAGCAAAACAACCCATTCTCTTTTGGTAATACAATTCTGTGCACAAAAGTCTTTGAGTAAATTAATTTTGCGCAGATTTTCTTCAAGCGTCATATATAAAAATTTAAAGTGAATAATAAATATTTTAAAACCTTAATATCATAGTTTTATATCATTGCCAAGTTTTTTTCACACCGGGCAAATCTGTCCTTAACAAAACCGATATTCACTTTTATAATGAGTTTCAAGTTTTTAAGGATAAGAAAATGGAAGATTTACTCGATTTTATGCAACGTCCGGCACCAAAGCCAACACCTGTTGCCACACCCAAAGCAGAGCCGGAGCAAGAAAAAGAATTCACTGTCAGTGAAATTTCATCAGAGATTAAACGCTTTGTTGAAGCAAAGTTCAACCATGTGCGTATCAGAGGTGAAATTTTTGGCAGCAAGCGGGCTGATTCCGGCCATTGGTATTTATCCTTAAAAGACGAGAACGCGGTTTTGTCTGCCGTCATCTGGAAAGGCGTGGCCCTGCACTTGCCCTTCAAACCAGAAGATGGCTTGGAAGTGATCGCCACCGGCAAAATCACCACCTTTGCCGGCAAATCGTCTTATCAATTGGTAATAGAGCAAATGGAAATTGCCGGCACCGGCGCCTTGCTCAAGCTCTTGGAAGAACGCAAGAAAAAATTTGCCGCCGAAGGCCTGTTTGACTTGAGCCACAAAAAGCCCATTCCTTTTTTGCCGCAAACCATCGGTGTCGTCACTTCGGCCAGCGGGGCAGTGATAAGGGATATTATTCATCGTGTGCGAGATCGTTTTCCAACCCCGATTTTGCTATGGCCGACGCCGGTTCAAGGCGAAGGTGCGGCCGAAAAAGTTGCCGCGGCCATCAAAGGGTTCAACCAATTTCCGCAAAGCGGATTACCCAAGCCCGATGTTCTGATTGTGGCACGCGGCGGCGGCAGTTTGGAAGATCTCTGGCCGTTTAATGAAGAATGTGTGATACGTGCTGTTTATGATTCGGAAATTCCGATTATCTCTGCGGTTGGGCATGAAACCGATACCATGCTGATTGACTATGTGTCAGACAAACGGGCCCCCACCCCGACCGGAGCTGCCGAATTTGCCGTTCCAGTAAGATCAGAATTGCAAATGCAGATAAACACCTTGCAAAGCCGCATGAGTAACGGCATTTTGCGCTATTTTGCCGAAAGGAACAACCAATTGGAAGCGCTGCGCCGCGGTATTCCGAATTTATCGCAGATTTTGGCCGAGATCACCCAGCGCTTTGATGACAGGATTGAACGATTGCAAATTGCTTTCAAAAATTTATTAAGCGGCAAACAAGCTCTCTTAGAGCGTTGCGCCTTAAAACCTTATTACATCAAAAATATTTTTGAAAAAAATCAAGAAAATTTAAAGAATTTATCACTTAGATTAGATTCAGTTTCAATTGATTCGGTTTTAAAACGTGGTTTTGCTTGGGTGCGCAATCAAGATATGCAAACCATATACACGGTTGAGCAAGCCAAGTCGGCAGAAAGTTTGGATATCAAATTGATAGATGGCAATATCACGACTTATCCGCAAACAGAAACGCACAAGACCGAGGAAAATAAAGGGAAAAAGGTAAAAGCAAAAAATGAAAATTTGCAAATTGACTTGTTTGATATGTAGTTTGATGCTGATGAGTTCGGCAGCTTTTGCCAAGCCGGAAATCACCCTGTGCGGCGAGCTGGCGCAAGGCAAAATCATCAAAGGACATGGAGAAAATTTGCAAAAAATCAGAATTAACGGCGCCAATCATCAGGTGGATAAAAACGGCGACTTTATTTTTGCTCTGACCAGAGAACAAAAACCGCAAACCACCTTGGAAGTCACCGACAAAGACGGTCAGGTTTACAGTTATGAGTTAAACATTGCCAAAAGCCATTGGGACATTCAAAACATTAAAGGTCTACCGCCGAGAAAAGTAACACCGTCTAAAGAAGACCAAGCAGAGATTGACCGCGAGAGAACACTGGTTCGCGGTGCCTTGAAAGGAGATAGGCTTGAAACATATTGGAAAGACGGTTTCATCGAGCCGGTTCAAGGCAGAATAAGCGGCAACTATGGCGGACAAAGGATTATGAACGGCCACAAAATGAACCCGCACGCCGGCACGGACATTGCCGCCCCCATAGGCACGCCGATTAAAGCTGCCGGGGATGGCATTGTCACCTTGACCGCGCCCAACACATTTTATTCCGGCAATGTGGTGGTGATTGACCACGGACACGGTTTGCAAACCATTTATGCGCATATGAATAAAATTGATGTCAAAGAAAAACAATTTGTCAAAAA
>CALXWB010000072.1 GCA_944392225.1 uncultured Alphaproteobacteria bacterium
ACACTAGAATTTTTCTCGCTCCTAAAACCACTCTATTTCCCGCGTTCTCTGAGATTTTAGTAAAATTTGGATAATGGGTGATTAAACAACATTTTGGCAAATTAATGGATAAGAGAGAAGATTATGCCTAATAAAGAACCATCACAAAGACAGCTGCGCGTCAGTCAGGAAATCAGAAAAATCATCACTTCTGAGATTGAGCGCGGTGAAGTTAGAAATTTGCATGGGATTGATACGATTGTAACCATCACCGATGTTACCGTATCTCCCGATTTGAAATATTCAACCGTCTATTTTATGACCCTGAACGGAACTTTTTTGAAGGAAGTTTTTGAAGGCTTGAATCTGGCGGCTAATCATTTCAGAAAAAGCGTGGCACGCAACACCAGCTTGCGCTTTGTGCCGGAGATTGTTTTTAAGATTGATGAAACCTTTGCTGAAGTGGACAAAATTGAAAAATTGTTGCATGATCCTAAGGTTCAACAAGACTTAAAATAAAAAAAGCACCTACGGGTGCTTTTTTTGTTGAAATTTAGTCTAAATTTGTGTAGCGTCTATTCACAAACCTAATAATTATAGATTTATGAGACCAAAATTTTTTCTAATTGAGCCTTTTGCGATATATCGTGAAGGGCGGAGGTTCTTCCTCTACCGTTTCAACCCTGAAACAGGGAACTTTGTCCTTGAGGGGAAATATGATCACATGATAGGAAACGGAGACGTTTCTGTCTTTTCTCGAAAGGACGAAGATGGCTTTACCGTTGTCTTTCAGGAGGAAAGGGTAATACACCAAATCAATGGTCAGTTCCTTTCTATTTCAGGAGATCGGGTGGCCTTTGAGGAAGGAGAAAAAATGTTTTCCATGGGAGCAAACCTGAAAAGGACTCCTATGACCGATGATGATCTCACTGATTTTGAAAGTGAGGGATTCTGCTAAGTTGTAAAGGTTGGTTTTTCATAGGCCAACCTTTTTGTAATTCTAATTATTTTATTTAATAAAAGGATATGGAAAAGTTAGCTTTTTATACTTATCTAGAGAGAAATTCAAAAATTTATTTTTTGGAATTCTCCTTAGATCAAGGCAAATACAACTTTGTTGGGCAATATGACCGTTTTGTCGATGATGGTGAATGCATTGTTTTGACAGAAGATTATTACCCTTGTTTCACGGCTGTGTTTGTTAATGTTCAAAAAGTTTACAAAGCCATTAAAGGGGATTTTGTCGGGTTTGGTCAAGGGCTCATCTTTTTTGAAGATGAGCAAAAAAATTTATTTTCTTTGGCACCTGACAGAACAATAACGCAAGTGGCTGAACCATCACAGGAATTTCCTGGCAAGTGGCAAAAAGGCAATCTTGTCTTTTCCGTAGAAAAAAACAGAATTAAAATTCAAAAAACACATTGAGGCAAAGCGGTTGGATTATTGTCCAGCCGCTTTCCTTTTTATAAGATTGAGTTTTTTTGTGTTGACGAATTGGGCTTTTTTCTTAGGATAAGAAAAAAACAATGAGGGAAAAATGTCCAGACGTAAAAAAGGTGAAAATATTAACGGTTGGTTGGTGATTGATAAAGACCGCGATATGGGTTCGACAGATGTTGTCAATTTTACCAGACGCTTTTTTAATGCCAAAAAAAACGGACATACCGGCACGCTTGATCCGTTTGCTACCGGCGTGTTGCCAATTGCTTTCGGGGAGGCAACCAAGCTTGTGCCTTTTGTAACCGACGGTGAAAAAGAATATGAATTTATTATTCAATGGGGTGCAGAAACGGCAAGCGGAGATACCGAAAGCGAAGTTATTGCCATCACGGATGTTTACCCGAGCAAAGAAGAAATTTTAGCTACTATTCCTCAGTTTATCGGTGAAATCAAGCAAGTGCCGCCGGTCTATTCTGCCATCAAAATCAACGGTCAACGCGCTTATGATTTGGCAAGAAAAGGACAAGATGTGGAAATCCCGGAGCGAATCGTTGAGATTTATGATTTAACCTTGCTTGAGGAATTGCCGAATCATCAAGCAAAGTTCAAAGTCCGTTGCTCAAAAGGCACCTATGTTCGCACTTTGGGCATGGATTTGGCTAAAGCCCTCCGCACCAAAGGCTATTTGTTGGAGCTTCGGCGCACCAAATGCGGTAAATTTTCGCTTGATGATACGATTTTACTGGAAAATTTGAAAAAAATGGTGCATAGTGATGAGGCAAAAAAAGTTTTGCTCCCGGTAATAACTGCTCTGCGCGACATCGCGGAGCTAGCTTTAACCGAGGCAGATGCAGCCAAACTCCGCCAAGGACAGGCCATTTCTCCACGCTCTTATCAAGACCAAAACTTGAAAGAAGGCGTGGCTGTTGCCTCTTTTGAAGGAGAGTTGGTTGCCATAGTGCGAATCGAGGAAAAACGAATTTCTCCTCAACGCGTTTTTAATTTTAACCCTGATGCGGAAAATTCCGTATCGCATTAAAAGGAAAATATTGATGTCGATTTCTAATGAAAACAAACAAGAATTAATCAAAACTTATGCTATTAATCCGAACGATACCGGCTCTCCGGAAGTTCAAATTGCTATTTGGACCGCTCGTATCAATAGCTTGATTGAACACTTTAATACCCACCCGAAAGACAAACACTCTCGTTTGGGCTTGATGAAAATGGTTTCTCGCCGTCGTCACCTTTTGGACTACCTCAAAGGTAAAAGCGAAAGCCGTTATCAGGAAATCATCAAAAAGTTAGACTTGAGAAAATAATTTTATGCGGCACCTAGAGCAAAAAATGCGAGACAGAAAAAATTCACGTAGGTCTAACTACGCTAAAATTTTTTCCGCTCTGTTTTTCACTCTA
>CALXWB010000073.1 GCA_944392225.1 uncultured Alphaproteobacteria bacterium
TAAGATATCTTTTTTGTATATTTTCGTCAACAAAATATTATCAAAAAATTTAAATATTTTTGCTAAACTGCATTTATTATAAAAAATGAAGCTTGAAAGGACAAAAATGTCTCGCGTAATTATCTTGATGATGGACTCGTTTGGCATTGGTAATGCACATGATGCCGCAAAATTTGACAATGAGGGGGCTGACACATTCGGCCACATTGTGGAGAGCAACCATGGATTGAATATTCCAAACCTCAAAGCCTTGGGCTTGGTTGAAGTGGCGCATACCGCCACCGGCAAAGAATATAATTTAGGCAAACAAAGTGAAGAAAAAATGGGCAACATCGGCTCCGTCAAAGCCCATATGAGCGAGATGAGCGTAGCCAAAGACACCACTTCCGGGCATTGGGAAATGGCCGGTTTGCCTGTTTTGCAAGATTGGGGCTATTTCAAGCCGGATTATCCTTCTTTTCCGGCAACTTTAATCAAAGACATCTGCAAAGAAGGCGGAATAGATGGAATTTTGGGCAACAAAGCGGCTTCCGGCACCGTTATCATTCAAGAGCTTGGTGAAGAGCATATAAAAAGCGGCAAGCCCATATTTTATACCTCTGCCGACAGCAACATCCAAATTGCCGCGCATGAAAAATATTTTGGTTTGGAAAGATTATACAAGCTTTGCGAAGTGGCTTATAAATATGCCAAACCCTATCACATTGCTCGCATCATCGCGCGCCCGTTTGTCGGCGAAAAGGCCGGAGAGTTCACCCGCACGGCCAACCGTCATGACTACTCGGTCAAACCCTTTGGCGAAACCGTTTTGGATAAGCTGAAAAACAAAGGCGGAAATGTAATTGCCATTGGCAAAATCAATGATATTTATGCCGGTTACGGCATCACCAAAGCCCTGCATGCCTCAGGTTTGGAAGAGCTTTGGAATGTAACCTTGGAAGAAGTTAAAACGGCGCCCGAAAACAGCATCATCTTTACCAATTTTGTAGATTTTGACATGCTTTGGGGCCACCGCCGCAATGTGAAGGGCTATGCTGACGGGCTGGAATATTTTGACAAGCGCTTGCCGGAGATTTTGCCGCTTTTAAGAGAAGATGACATTGTTTTCATCACGGCTGACCATGGCAATGACCCCACCTACAAAGGCACCGACCACACGCGCGAGCAAGTACCGATGCTCCTTTTTGGCAAAAAAATTCAAAACCGCTTTGCCGGGGAAAGCCAAACCTTTGCCGATATCGGTCAAACAATTGCCACATATCTCAAGTTAGCCCCCTTAAAATACGGAAAGTCTTTTCTATGAGATATTTTGCGCCCAACATAGCTCCGGAAAATCATTGTTTTTTCGGAGCCGACGGCGGTGTTTCACAAGGAAAATATCAAAGCCTGAACACCAATTTGAAAAGCCAAGACAAAAAAGAAAACCTGATTGAAAATCTGGAGCTTATTGCGCAAAGCTTTCATTTGAGCCAAAAAAATATGGTCTTGTGCCGCCAAGGCGTGACCAACCATGCCGAGTTTGTGACAGAACCCAGTTTGGTCAAAATCACGGCAGATGCTCTTGTCACCAACAGAAAAGACCTGATTTTAGGCATCAGAACAGCAGATTGTGCCCCGGTTTTGTTTTATGACAAACAAGCCGGGGTGATTGCGGCGGCTCATGCCGGTTGGCGCGGGGCCTTAAAAGGCGTGGTTGAAAACACAGTTTGTCTCATGGAAGCCCATGGTGCTCAAAGAACAAACATTCACGCGGCCGTTGGTCCTTGCCTGCAACAAAAATCTTTTGAATGTATGGATGACATGCGCCAAGCTTTTTTGCAAGAAACGCCTGATAATCAAATCTTCTTCATGCCGGGAAAAGATGATTTGCATTTTTTGTTTGACCTGCAGGCTTACGTCAAAAACAAACTGCAACAAAGCAAAATTGCAAACATTTCTGTTTCGGGAATAGACACTTTTTCAAGCAAGGAAGATTTTTTTAGCTATCGCCGCTTCAAGCAACAATACCAAATTTCTTCTTTTGGCGATTATCCGACCCAATTATCAACCATAAAACTATAAGTTGCTTTATTTTTAGATTCTTTTGTGCTAGAAAGAAAATATTGTGTTAACAATATTGTGAAATATATGTCTCCTTTAGGTAAATTTACATTAGCTTTATTAGGTTTGCGCTTTTTTGGTGCCAACGGTTTTTTCTTTGGCCTTTTTTTGGGACATATTCTGATAGACAGGACCAAAGTCATCAAAAACTTAGAAAAACAGCTCAACATCATTGATGACAACATCCGCCTGTTTTTACCATACAAATATTATCGTTATTACAATGTGCTAGACGGCAACTTTTGGGGCAAACTCTGGGGTGCGTTTTTAGGCAGCCTTTTGTTTGGTCTGGACGGGTTCATTGTCTGTTTCATCCTCGGACATGTTTTGTTTGACATGCCGAACAACCGCAAAATAAAAGCTTTTCGCTTGGCCTTAGACAATTTTTTCAACACGCATTTATGCAAAATTTTGGGTGCAATTATCGGTTTTTCACTACACAGCCCGATTTTGCTTTTTTGCGGCATCATCATCGGCTTTTTTGCCGATACATATCGTTCAGAAAAACAATTTCAGCCTTTTTTCAAGGGATTGAACAAAATCTGGTTCAAGATAAATCCTTTCAAGTTTTTAATATCCATGCACACGGCCAAAAGCACGGCTTTGGTGCAATCAATGGCCGGACTGGCAGCCAAAGTGGCCAAAGCCGATGGTCATGTGAGTGAAAATGAAATCAGGGTATTTAAAAAGCTTTTTAACTTGCAAGACA
>CALXWB010000074.1 GCA_944392225.1 uncultured Alphaproteobacteria bacterium
AAAACTCGGGGCAACAACCTCGAGTTTTTTTATCTTAAAACAGCTCAATCATCATTTTGGCTTCATCACTCATGCGCTCGGGGGTCCAGGCCGGTTCCCAAACAATTTTGACCTCAACATTCCCTGTTCCTTCAACCAGCGCCACGGCATCGGCGGCTTGTTGCGGCAAAACGCCTGCCACCGGGCAAGTCGGCGCGGTAACGGTCATCTCGATAAAAACATCGCCGTTGTCTTTAACATCAATACCATAAATCAAGCCCATGTCATAGACATTGATATTAATCTCGGGGTCGGCAACGGTTTTCAAAGCCTCGATAATATCTTCTTTGGTTGCGGTTTTTTCATCTGCCGGTTTATCATGCCCGGCCTTGGCCACATAATTTTGCAAAGCCTCGCCCATCGGCGTTTCTTCCGCCAAACCCATGGCGGTTAGCAACTGGCTTTCTTTTTCATCTAAAATTTTTTCGTTATCTGAACTCATATTCTTCATCTCTTAAAAAAAGGTTTTGGCTTTTTCTATGGCTTTGACCAATATATCAATATCTTCCTTGGTGTTATACAAGCCCAAAGTGGCTCTGGCCACCGACTCATAGCCCATGCGGTGTACAAGAGGTTCGGCACAATGATGCCCGACACGCAAAGCCACGCCTTCTTTATCCAAAATGAAAGCCATATCTTGCGGATGCACACCTTTCAAGACAAAAGAGAACACCCCTCCTTTATCTTTGGCCGTGCCGATTTGCGCCAAGCCGTCTACCTTGGCCAATTTATCTAAGGTATATTGGGTCAACTCTTTTTCATGTGCGGTGATATTATTCATCCCCAAATTCATCATAAAATTCAAAGCCTCACCCAGCCCGATTGCCTGAACAATGGCCGGCGTTCCGGCTTCAAAACGTGCCGGCGGTTCGGCAAAGGTGGTTTTTTCATAGCTCACATGGTCGACCATATCGCCCCCGCATTGATACGGCGGCATTTTTTCCAAAATGTCATATTTGCCATATAAAACGCCGATACCACTTGGGCCATAGGTTTTGTGGCCGGAAAAAGCCAAGAAATCACAATCCATATCTTGCACGTCAATTTGATGATGAACGGCAAACTGGCAGGCATCGGTCAAAAACAAAGCGCCAACCCCATGTGCGGCTTGCGCCATTTTTTTAATCGGGAAAATGGTGCCCAAAACATTGGACATGGCGGTCACGGCAACAAGTTTGGTTTTCTCGCTCAACAACTTTGCAAACTCATCCCAAACAAAGCTTCCGTCATCGGCAATTTTGAAAATCTTCAACGTGCAGCCGGTTTCATCTCTCACTTGTTGCCACGGAATCAAATTGGCATGATGTTCGGCCTCGGAAATCAGAACTTCATCGCCTTTTTGCAAAAATTTTCTGCCCCATGCGGCGGCCACCAGATTAATGCCTTCGGTGGCGTTACGCGTGAAGACAATTTCTTTATCGCTTTTGGCATTGATGAACTTTTGCACGGTTCTTCTGGCTTTTTCATATTCTTCGGTGATTTCTTCCGACAAGAGATAAGAACCACGATGCACATTGGCATAATCATGGCTATAAACCTTTAGCATTTTATCAATCACGCACCTAGGCTTTTGTGCCGAAGCGCCGGTATCCAAAAACGTGTTGGGTTTGCCGTTAATTAACCTTGCCAAAACCGGAAATTGTTTTCTTATCTCATAAACATCAAACATCAGATTTGTCCTTTATTCTTGCGGTGCGTGCGCATAGTCCGACAGCCAAGCGCGAATCTCAGAATTTTTCACCTTATCCAGCGCCTCATTCAAATAAGCATCAATCAAAATTTGTTTGGCTTCTTCTCTGCCGATACCGCGGGACTGCATATAAAAGAGCTGATTTTCATCCAACTCACCGCTGGCGGCGCCGTGCGAGCATTTCACATCATCGGCAAAAATCTCAAGCTCCGGCTTAACATCAATCTCGGCGGTATCGCTCAGCAACAAAGCGCGGTGCAACTGGTTGCCTTCGGTTTGGACAGCGTCTTTGGCAATATGGATTTTGCCTTGGAAAACGCCTTTAGCCTCGCCGCCGACCACACCTTTGACAAGTTGCGATGAAAATGTCCGTGGCGATAAGTGCAAAATATCGGTCGTAGTATCCAAAGTGGCCCAGCCGGACATGATATAAGCGGCATCGACCTCGGCAGAAGCATTTTCATCATTCAGCAAAACCTTGACCTCGTTTCGGCCGATGTTGGCGCCTCTTTGCAAACAGAAATTATGATAGTTTGAATCGGCTTTTTGTTTGACCACGCTCAAAGCAATGTGATTGGCCTTAAAAGCCTCGTCTTGCAATTTGTAATGGCTCAATTTGGCATTTTTGCCTAAGACAATCTCGTTGACCACATTGGCAAAATAGCGTGATTTGACCGCGCCTGTGTAATTATACCACTCGACAAACTCAGCCTCGGCACCTTGCTCCAACACAATCAAATTGCGAATATTAAAAAAGATATTCTCCTCACCGCTCTTGGTGTGGTTAATCAGCACAATCGGCTTATCTAGCTTCACATTCTTATGCACGCAAAGATAAATGCCTTCTTCCATATACGCATTGTTCAGAGCGGCAAAGGGATGAAGCTTGATATCGACCACCTTGCCCAGATATTCTTTGGCATCTTCGGTTATCACCGCTTCCAT
>CALXWB010000075.1 GCA_944392225.1 uncultured Alphaproteobacteria bacterium
TCGAGCTTGCCTTGTTCAATGGCAAGCTCTTTTTTGAATATATCGACGACCTTATTAAACTTTTGGTCAAACATTTCGGTAATTTCATTGGTTGCGGCATCCAAATCCCCGACATAAGATATTTTCAAAGCCGGCAATTCATTGGCAATTTTTTGCGCTGATTTTTTAAAATGCGGCAAGAAATAATCCATGGCTTTCTTATTGATCTGTTGGTGTGTTTGTTCATGTAAAAGCACCAAATTATATAAGCAGGTGTTTCTTTCCAACTCATTAGAAATATAAATTCTGGGCATACTCAAACCCACATAAACGTCAATCACCCTTGGCACCACGCAAAAACTAAACAAGCCCTTAGGTTTGGCTCTGGTTCCCACACGATATTCGCTTTCCACGACAACCGTGGCCAGACCTGCCGCAAAATGTGAGCTTTCCTTATGTCCGATTTGCGCCGCAATTTTTGAAATTTGCCTGGTATTTTTAGAATAGTCATAAACAAGCTGTCCGTATGATGTATAGAGGTTCACCTCAGGTTTAACCACAACATCGTCACAGACCTCAAAAGCTTTGACATCAAAAATTGTCAAAGAAATATAGGTTATTAATAAAAAGACAATTTTTTTCATGTAGAATAGCATAAAGTAAAATTATTAAATTATGGTTAGGGGAAAGAACCATGAAAAAAATTAAAACTGTGTTGCTATATGGCTGCGCTGCTTGCTTGATATCCGGGATAATTCAAGCCCAAGAAACCTATGTCAGAAAAAAAGTTGAGCCAAACTTTTTCATTCCGCAAGGAGCTTTGGCCCAAAGTCAACCTGAAAAAGTATTCATTCCGCAATATCGGCAAGGCGAGAGCACGGCAAAACACACTTCATCGGACATGCCGGAAACAGAAGCTGAATATGTTGCAGCGCCTGCGCCGCAAACCTCAACGCCAAGCAGATATGAAGATAACAACGTTGAGATGCAAACGGCAATACCCCCACAAAATACAGAATATCAAACCCCGTTTAATAACAATCAGCCCACGCAAGATACGCCAAACTATCAACAAATGTATCAAGAATATCTGAAAAACCTGGAAGATATCGCTCGTGACGGAAAAACCGCAAACAACGCTGCCGCCAAAGACATTGCTGTGATGAACTCTGAAGAAAGAATAAAGTATGACCAAGAGTTCAACAGTCAGCGTGATGTGGAACAAGAGATAAGAAACGCCATAAAATAACAAAAAAGCCTGAACAAAAATTCAGGCTTTTTTTAAGGTAAAAATCTCAAGAAGTTTATTCAGCTTTATCAAGCTTAGATATTGAATTTATGGATTTTTCAATTAATTTATTTTGCATTTCAGCATTGAGTTTTTGTGCCAAAACCTGTTTCAAAGCGGCAATTGTCACATCGGAAGTCATGTTAACGATATGAGAAACGGCGCTGTTTTGAGCAGATTTCAAGCGCTCTTCCGCCTCTTTTTCTTTAATAGCCATTTCAGATTTGAGCTTATCCAAGCTTTCTTTTTTAAAGAGTTCGACTTCGCGGGCAGATTTTTTCAAAATCTGGTCAACTTCTTCATCCACGTGAATAAATTTTCGTTCATATTCGGCAAGCAACTTTTGCGCATCATCTTTCAAATTTGCTGCATCTTCAATTTGTTTGATAATACCGTCAACGCGTTTTTGCAAAAGCTGTTTAGATATCTTAAAGATCGGCTTTGCCAATAAGGCCACGACCAAAAGGAAGGAAACAGCCACCCAAAAAACCGGATTATCATAAAAATGAGCATAATGATGCGCCGGTGCCACATCCTCGGAAAAAAGTTCCACGGCAGAGTTGGCGGAAAAATCATTCAAAGTATTAACAGCAACAAGTTTCAAAGACATTTCAAAAAATCCTATTTTTTAACAAGCTGAGCAATTGTGTCTTTCACATCATCGGCAGCAAGATGCTCGACCCCGATTTTTGCAGCAACATCGAGGGCCAAATTTTGTGCCATATTTTTCACATCATTAACGGCTTTTTTGTGAGCTTCATTAATTTTGCTTTCCCCTTCTTCCAAGCGTTTAGAAAGTTTATCGCTCAAATCATTTTGTTTTTTAGCGATATATTCGTTCATTTCTTTGCGGGTAGATTCGATAGAGAGGTTTGCCTCGGCGGTAGCTTTGGCAAGAGCTTCCTGATATTTTTTCAAAGACTCTTCTGCTTGTTCTTTGAGCTGGTTAGCTTTCACCAAATAGTCATCGATTTTGCGTTGTCTTTGTTCCAAAATATCAGAAATTTTGGGAATAAAGATTTTGCTCATCAAGAACAGCATTGTAAAGAAACAAATACAAAGCCAAAAGAACTGAGAAACAAACCAAGTTGGGTCTAATTGAGGCATAACAACTCCTTTTATTCTGTTTTTGGCAGCGTGGAAGCGCTGCCAAAACAGAAAGCAACATTATTTACCGGTGAGCATAACCAAAGCGATAACCAAAGCATACAAAGCAATAGCTTCAACAGCGGCAAAGCCTGCCCAACCGTAGATATCAACATCTTTTTTAACTTGTGGGTTGCGGCCGACGGTAGAAATAATTGTTGTCCAAACTTGAGACACACCCCAAGCAGCGACCATCATTGACAAAGCGCACATACCGGCGCC
>CALXWB010000076.1 GCA_944392225.1 uncultured Alphaproteobacteria bacterium
TTTCAGCAAAAAAGGACACCAGTTTTTCATCAACCTCATATTCTTTGCGATTTTTTCCGGCATCTAAAAACTTGGTAGCTATGCCTAATTTTTCTGCCAGATTTTGTAACTCAGTATTCATTTATATACTCCAATGTCTTTTATTTACATATTTCAAATAATATAACGCTCCAAGCCGGAACCGTAATCTTTTTCTCGTCATTGAGTTTTTTGCTCATTTTGAACTTGTCTGAACTATCAAACAGCAATTTCCATTCATAGCCTTTTCCGACATCAGGCAACGCCCATTCCGTTTCTTTATAATTGGCATTCAAAATGCAGAAAATATATTTTTTCTCGTTATAAACACTATAAGCCAAAGATTTTCTTTTTCCGTCTTGCCATTCGGCCGTGGTCATCTCGTGACCAAGCTCATTATACCAACTGATATCTTTGATTTTGTTTTTGCCAACAGGTTTGCCGACAAAAAAGCTTTTGCGGTTGAAAATGCGCAGCTGTTTGCGCAATCTGATTAATCTTCTGACAAAGGCAGCCAAATTTATCTCCGTGCGGCTTATGCCTTCCCAGTTTAGCCAGGTAATGGCATTGTCTTGGCAATAAGGATTGTTATTGCCCATGTTGGTGTGTCCAAGTTCATCCCCGGCAACCATCATCGGCGTGCCGAAAGACAACATCAAAGTGGAGAGCATGGCTTTCATGCGCAAGAGCCGATTTTCATGCACAACGGCATTGTCGCTCTCGCCTTCCATGCCGGAATTCCAGCTCCAGTTGCTGTCTGTTCCGTCGCGGTTATTTTCATTATTGGCCAGATTGTGTTTTTGGTTATAGCTTACCAAATCTCTTAAGGTGAAACCATCATGCGCCGTGATGAAATTGACACTGCTGGTAATGTTTCTGCCGCTATGGTTGAAAGCATCGCTCGAGCCGGCAATGCGGCTGGCCAAGCCCGGAACCTGACTTTCATCCCCTTTCCAAAAACGGCGCACCACATCTCTGAACTTATCATTCCACTCCAGCCAGCCGGACATAAAACCGCCGACCTGATATCCGCCATAGCCGATATCCCAAGGTTCGGCAATCAACTTGGCCTTGCTCAAAACCGGGTCTTGTTTGACGGCATAAAGAAAACCGCATTCTTGTTTGAACTCTGTTTTAACACGGCATAAGGTCGTTGCCAAATCAAAACGGAATCCATCGACATGCATTTCTTGATACCAATAGCGCAAAGAATCCATCACCAACTTCAAGACATACGGATTTTCCAAATTGAAAGAGGCACCGCAGCCGGTGGAATCATAGTAATATCTCTTATTGTCTTTATTCAGGCAATAATATCCGGCATTGTCTATACCACGATAACAGATGGTTGGGCCCAGTTGGTTGCCTTCACCCGTGTGGTTATATACCACATCCAAAATGACTTCCAAACCTTGCTTATGCATGGCTTTGACCATGTCTTTTATCTCGGATAATTCGTTGCTGTAAAGAAAACCTTGCTCCGGCGCAAAATAGCTGAAACTTTCATAGCCCCAATAGTTGTCTTTGATAAAACCCTTTTTGTGCCGATTGCCGAAAAAAGCATGCACCGGCAAAAATTCTACCGCGCTGATGCCCAGCCATTTCAAATAACGCAAAACAGAATTGGCGTGAAAACCGGCAAAAGTGCCGCGCTTTTTATCTTCAATTTTCGGGTGGAGTTTGGTATAGCCCCTTAAATGTGTTTCATAAATCACACTTTCTTCAATCAGTGTCTGCGGATGCGCGTCATCTTCCCAATCATAATCATCGGCCACCACAACCGACTTTGGAACATATGGCGCGCTGTCCAGCGTGCTGAAAGACAAATCTCTCTCCGGGCTGTCTACATCATAGCCAAACAAGGCCTTATGCCAAATCAGCTTACCGACAAGCTTCTTTCCATAGGGGTCTATCAACAGTTTGTTGGGGTTGAAACGGTGGCCTTCTTCCGGTTTGTAGGGACCATAAACTCTGTAGCCATATACCTGTTCCGGCTGCAAACCGGGAATGTATATGTGCCAGATATTATTATCACTTTGCGTGATTTCATAACGCGCCGTTTCAGTCACGCCGGTTTTATCAAACAGGCATAATTCAACCTTTTCCGCATGAGCTGAGAACAAGGCAAAATTGACGCCTTCTCCGTCATAGTGCGAACCTAGCGGATTGGGGCTACCTGATGATGGTTTCAATTTTGCCATTTGTTACTCCTTATCTTATCGGTTTCAAAACAATGGTGGAAAGCGGCGGCAAGGTCACGCGGATGGAATAAGGTTTGCAATTCCAGTCTTGTGTTTCTGCCTGAATCGGGCCTTCATTTTTAACACCGCTGCCCCAATAATTTTTGTCATCACTGTTAAAGATTTCCTGATATTGGCACAACTCGTTCACGCCGATACGATAATCATGTCTGACAACCGGCGTGAAGTTTGATATCACAACCATATAATCTCGCGGATCATGGGCTTTTCTCATATAAGCAATAACGCTGTCATCGGCATTGCTATGGTCAATCCATTCAAAACCGCGATAGTCAAAATCTTCTTCATAAAATGCCGGATTGCCCTTATACATTAAGTTCAGATCACGCACGCAGTTTTGCATGCCTTTATACAT
>CALXWB010000077.1 GCA_944392225.1 uncultured Alphaproteobacteria bacterium
TCTTTGCCCTCTGCATTGGCGTTGGCGGCGTTGAACATTAAACCTCCGATGAGGGCTAAGGCCAGGTATCTTTTATCCATGTTGTTCCTCCATAAACAATTTTTTACTCGTGATATTTATATAATAATTTTCTCTTAATTTCCAAATATTTTTTTGCCAAAGTTTATAACTTTTGCTCCGCTCTTGACTTTCTGGCCTTTAGACACTATTTTCTAATCCAGATTATAAGATTATAAATGAGGAAATATATAATGTTAGGCACTATTGCGCGGAAAATTTTTGGCAGCGCCAATGATCGTTTCATTTCTAAACAATATAAAGTGGTGCAAAAAATTAATGCACTTGAACCTTCCATCTCTCCTTTGAGCGACGAGGAATTGCGCGCCAAAACAACCGAGTTTCGCAACCGCTTGAAAAACGGCGAAACTTTGGATGACCTCTTGCCTGAGGCTTTTGCCGTGGTCAGAGAGGCTGCACAAAGAACCTTAGGTCAACGCCACTATGATGTGCAGCTCATCGGCGGTATTGTGCTTCACAAAGGTATGATTGCCGAAATGAAAACCGGTGAAGGTAAAACTTTGGTTGCAACCTTGGCAGCTTATCTTAACGCCTTGGAGGGCAAAGGCGTGCATATTGTGACCGTTAATGACTATTTGGCTAAACGTGATGCCGAATGGATGGGACAAATATATCGCTTTTTGGGTTTGAGCGTGGATTATATCGTTCATGGCAAAAATGATGAAGAACGCCGTGCTGCTTATAACTGCGATATTATTTACGGGACCAACAATGAGCTCGGCTTTGACTATTTGCGCGATAATATGAAGTTTGACCGTGCCGATATGGTGCAACGTCCGTTCAACTTTGCCATTGTTGATGAAGTTGACTCTATTTTGATTGATGAGGCCAGAACACCGCTGATTATTTCCGGCCCGGCTGAAGACAGCTCCGAAAAATATATCCTCGTAAACAAAATTATTCCGCATCTTCTTGAAACTGACTATGAAAAAGATGAAAAAGCCAAAACCGTGGTCTTGACCGAGGCCGGTCAAGAGCATGTGGAGCAGCTCTTAAAAGAAGTCGGCCTGATTAAAGAAGGCGGCTTGTATGATATTAATAATGTGACGCTGGTTCACCATGTTAACCAAGCCTTGCGCGCGCACAAAATGCATATCCGCGATATTGACTATATTGTTAAAGACAACAAAGTTGTGATTATTGATGAGTTTACGGGTCGTATGATGGAAGGCAGGCGCTACAGCGATGGTTTGCACCAAGCCATTGAAGCTAAAGAAGGTGTGCCAATTCAATCTGAAAACCAAACACTGGCCTCAATCACATTCCAAAACTATTTCCGCCTTTATCCCAAACTTTCAGGTATGACGGGAACGGCTATGACAGAAGAGGGCGAGTTTAATGAAATTTATGGCTTGAATTGTGTGGAAATTCCAACCAACCGCCCGGTTATTCGTATTGATGAGCATGATGAAATTTATCGCACGGCTAAAGAAAAATATGATGCCATTATCAAAACCATTTTAGATTGTCATAAACGCAATCAGCCGGTTTTGGTGGGGACAACCTCCATTGAAAAATCGGAACTCTTGGCCGATATGTTGCGTGCCAAATCTTCGGTCCATTTTGAGGTTTTGAATGCGCGTCATCACGAACGTGAGGCTGCCATTGTGGCGCAAGCCGGTGTGCCTGGAGCCATTACCATTGCCACCAATATGGCCGGCCGCGGAACAGATATTCCGCTGGGCGGAGATGTGGAAATGCGCTTGAAAGAAAGCTTGAAAGGTGATGAAACCCCGGAACAAATTGCTTCCTTGCGTGCCAAAATTAAGGCAGAGGTGGAAAAAGCCAAAGAAGAAGCCATAAAAGCCGGCGGTTTGTATGTGATTGGAACCGAGCGTCACGAAAGCAGACGTATTGATAACCAATTGCGCGGTCGTTCCGGCCGTCAGGGAGATCCCGGACATTCTAAATTTTTCCTCTCTCTGGAAGATGATTTGATGCGTATTTTCGGCTCTGAACGCATGAGCGTTATTCTGCAGCGTTTGGGCCTGCCCGAAGGCGAACCTTTGGTGCATCCGTTTATTACCAAAGCACTTGAAAAAGCTCAGAAAAAAGTTGAAGAACGCAACTTTGATATCCGCAAAAACTTGCTAAAATATGACAATGTGATGAACGATCAACGCAAGGTTATTTATGAGCAACGTAAAGAACTGATGGAAGCTGAAGATGTTTCCGAAACCATTTGCGACATGCGCGATGAGTTTGTTGATGATTTGGTGCACCAATATGCTCCTTACGGCACCATGCCCAGCGAATGGAACTTGGAAGGCTTGGCACAAGATCTCAACCGCACTATCGGTATGAGCTTCCCGTTGAAGGAAATGGCTGCCGAAAAAGAATTGACCGCGGATATGTTTGCACAAAAAATTGTGGATGCCATGGAAAAAACTTTGGCTGAGCGCAACAAAGATGTGCCGGCTTCGGTGATGCATTTTGTTGAAAAATCTATTCTTTTGCAAGTGCTTGACCAGCTTTGGAAAGACCATATTGCCGCGCTGGAGTTGATGCGTCATACCATTGTGTTGCGTGCTTATGGGCAAAAAGA
>CALXWB010000078.1 GCA_944392225.1 uncultured Alphaproteobacteria bacterium
AGATGTGTGGACTTAACTCTTAGGTAAAAATCTTAAATCTCTTAAAGGCTTTTATCTAAGAGGTAAGTCCGAAAAGAAATATAAATATTATGAAAGGATATTGTATGATTGATTTTAAAGTTTCTCGCAGAGAAATGGAATGGGGCGGCAGAAAACTGGTGCTCGAAACCGGCAAAATTGCCCGTCAGGCTGAAGGCGCCGTTGTGGCTTCCTATGGTGAAACCGTTGTGGTTGCCACGGTTTGTGCTGCCAAAGAAGTTGCTGCTGACCAAGATTTCTTTCCGTTGACCGTAAACTATCAAGAAAAATATTATGCTGCCGGAAAAATCCCCGGTGGTTTTATGAAACGTGAAGGCAAGCCTTCCGAGCGTGAAGTTCTTATCTCTCGTTTGATTGACCGTCCGATACGTCCGCTTTTCCCGGATGCTTTCAAAAATGAAGTTCAGGTTGTTTGCACGGTTTTGTCTCATGATAAACATACCGACTCCGACATTATTTCCATGATTGCCGCTTCTGCTGCTTTGAGCTTGTCCGGCATTCCGTTCTTGGGCCCAATCGGCGCTGCAAAAATCGGCTATAAAGACGGCCAATATATTTTGAACCCGACGATTGAACAACAAAAAGACTCTTTGTTGGAACTCTCCGTTGCCGGTACAAAAGAAGGCGTTTTGATGGTTGAATCCGAAGCGCAAGAACTTTCTGAAGAAGTTATGCTCGGTGCCGTGATGTTTGGTTTTGAAAACTTCCAACCTGTTATTCAAATGATTGAAGATTTGACCAAAGAAGCCGGCAAACCGCGCTGGGAAATGCCAACCTTCCCGAAAGAGTTTGATGAACTTTATGAGAAAGTTGCCAAACAATTCCGCGGCAAATATGAAGAAGCTTTCAAAGAAACCGATAAACTCAAACGCGGCGAGCTCTTGGGCGCTTTGGCTGAAGAAGTTAAAGCTACCATTGATCCCGAAAATGAGATGGAAGTTAAATATGTCAACGATGTGATTGAAAAATTGATGCACCGCGTGATGCGCGAAGGCGTTTTGAACACCGGGCGTCGTATTGACGGTCGTGATACTAAAACCGTGCGTCCAATTTCTTGCCAAGTAGACGTTTTGCCTATGGCTCACGGTTCTGCTTTGTTCACTCGTGGTGAAACCCAAGCTTTGGTTGTGACCACTTTGGGAACAGGTGATGATGCGCAAATTGTTGACGGCTTATTGGATGAATATAAAGAAGACTTTATGCTCAACTACAACTTTCCGCCGTTCTCGGTTGGTGAATGTGGCCGTTTGGGCAGCCCGGGACGTCGTGAAATCGGTCACGGAAAACTTGCTTGGCGTGCTATCCACCCGATGATGCCTAAAAACAAAGATACTTTCCCATATACCGTCCGCGTGGTTTCTGATATTATGGAATCTAACGGTTCTTCTTCCATGGCCACGGTTTGCGGCACAACCATGTCTTTGGAAGCTGCCGGCGTTCCTTTGGAAAAACCTGTCGCCGGTATTGCTATGGGCTTGATTAAAGAAGATGACGGTCGTGTGGCTATTTTGACCGATATTCTGGGTGATGAAGACCACTTGGGTGATATGGACTTTAAGGTTGCCGGAACCAAAGACGGTGTGACCGCTTTGCAAATGGATATCAAAATCACTTCCATTACCAAAGAGATTATGGAAAAAGCTTTGGCTCAAGCTCATGAAGGTCGTATCCACATTATGGGTGAGATGGCAAAAGCCATTTCTGCACCGCGTCCGCATGTTTCTGACAAGGCTCCGCGCATTGTATCAATCAAAATCCCGGTGGATAAAATTCGTGAAGTTATCGGCACCGGCGGTAAGGTTATTCGTGAAATTACCGAAAAAACCAATACCAAAATTGAAATTACCGATGACGGTGTGGTCAAAATCGCTTCCTTGAAAAAAGAAGACGGTGATGCCGCTCTTGAATGGGTGATGGGTATTGTGGCTGAGCCGGAAGCCGGAAAAATCTATAAAGGTGTGATTACCAAGATTATGGATTTTGGCGCTTTCGTTCGCTTCCTTGGCACAACCGAGGGCTTGGTTCACATTTCAGAAGTGAAAAACGAGCGTATTGCCTCTGTTTCTGACTTCTATAAAGAAGGTGACACCTTGTGGGTTAAATGCCTTGGTACCGATAATCGCGGCAAGGTCAAACTTTCTGCCAAGAGAGTTAACCAAGAAACAGGTGAAGATTTGGAAAAATAATTTCCTGTTCATTCTTAAAAAAAGCACTCCTTGTGAGTGCTTTTTTTATTTCCTTGACCAATGGGAACAAAAGTTATTTATATAAAACCATATATAATATTATTTAAATTTATTTTGCTATGAAATTGATTTTAATTGCAGTGCTGATTGCTTTGTTTTGCGGAATATTTATCTATTTGCAAGTTATCAGAGTCAGAAAAGCACAAATAAGAAAACAAATGCTGGCAAACAAGGTTTTGGCCAGAGTCAAAGAACATAGAGGCTCCATTTGGATTTGCAAATTTTTTGATTGTGGCGACCATGTGGGCTTTTTTTC